>JBBRIY010000005.1:0-20397 GCA_038220215.1 Propionibacteriales bacterium | reverse complement strand
TGGTCACCCGAGCGTGTTGGTGGCGCCAGGCGTAACGTCAGGGTTGGGAGGTGACCGTGTCCTATCAGGCGCGTCACAGATGGACCGACACGGAGCCCGCAACCGAGCCCGCCATCGAACTGGACGGGGTGACCAAGTCCTATGGCGTGGGCGAGTTGGCCGTGCAGGCCATCCGGGGAATCGATCTGACGATCTCCGCGGGCCAGTTCGTGGTTGTGCTCGGCCCGTCCGGCTCCGGCAAGACAACCCTGATGAACCTGATGGGGGGTATCGAGCGGCCCAGTTCGGGCACGATCCGGGTGGCCGGACAGGAACTCACCGCAGAAACCGAAGGTGAGCTGACCACTTTCCGGCGGCGTGAACTGGGCTTCGTGTTCCAGTTCTTCAACCTGATCCCCACCCTCACGGCGCTGGAGAACGTCGAATTGGTTGCCGAATTGGCGGGTGCCGCACCTATGGCGGCCCGGGACGCCCTGGCTGAGGTGGGTCTTTCGGAGCGGGCCGACCACTTCCCCTCGGCGCTGTCGGGCGGCGAGCAGCAGCGCGTCGCGATTGCCCGCGCACTGGCCAAGGCGCCGTCGGTGCTGTTGTGCGACGAGCCCACCGGCTCCCTCGATCTCGACACCGGACGTCAGGTCCTTGCCGTCCTGCACGGCCTCAGGCGCGAGGGTGAGCGCACGGTGGTGCTGGTCACCCACAACTCGGCGATCGCAGCCATGGCAGATCGGGTGCTGCGCATGGGATCGGGGCTGCTGGTCTCCGACGAGCTCGTGGAAGTACCCACCCCGGCAGCGGAGATCCGCTGGTGAAGATGCTGCGGCGGATGCTCCTGCGCGACCTGCGGGCCCGCGCACCGCAGTTCGTCGCCCTTGGGCTCACCGTCATGCTGGGAGTGGCCCTGTTCGGTGCGTCCTTCGACGCCTACCGAAACCTGACCGCCTCCTACAGCGGGCTCTACGACCAGCTGGTGATGGCCGACCTGGTCGTCGGCGGTGGCCCGTCAGCAGGAATCGCCGCCGCTGCCGGGAAACTGGACGGCGTTGCCGCCACAGCCACCCGGACGGTGGGGGAGACCGCGGCGGAGTTCGGCGCGCAGCGCCAGCTGGTCCGGGTGGTGGGGCTGCCATCGAGCGGTGATCCCGCTGTGAACAAGGTGCTGGTGTTGTCCGGGTCGAACCTCACGCCCGGCAGGGAGGACCAGGTTTTGGTCGAGCAGCACCTCGCCGGAGTCCGCAACCTCGCCGCCGGTGACCGGGTCAGCCTGCTCACCGCGACCGGATGGACCAGCGTTGAGGTGGCTGGAGTGGTGGCCTCCCCGGAGTACCTGTGGCCGGCCAGAAGTCGGCAGGAGCCGATCGTGCCGTTCGACCAGTGGGGCGTGGTCTTCGGCCCTGAAGGGCTGGTCGGGAAGCTGTCATCGCCGGACGTGCGCAGCGAGGCCCTGGTCTCCTTCGGCGCCGCTGCCCCTGACGACTTGCGGGCCAGGGCGACGGCGCTCGCACTCGATTTGGGGGCTGTCTCGGTCCAGCCTTTGTCGGAACAGCCGTCCGAGGCGACCCTCGCAGAGGATGTGAGCGGGTTCGGCGAAATGGCAGTGGCCTTCCCCATCATGTTCCTGCTTGCCGGAGCGCTCGGAATGGCCGTACTACTCGGCCGGATGATCGCCACCCAGGGTGCCCAGATCGGTGTCCTTCGTGCCTACGGCGTCTCCCGGCGGACCATCCTGACGCACTACCTCATGTTCGGCCTGCTGATCGGGGTGCTGGGTGCTGTGCCCGGCGTGATCATCGGGGGGCTCGCCGCAGCTAGTATCTCCCGGCTGTACACCGCGATGATTTCGGTACCGGTCACGGTCATCGAGGTCCGGCCGACCACGATCGCGGTGGGCCTGCTTCTTGGCACGATCAGCGGTGCCCTGGCGGCCTACCTTCCGGCGCGGCGCGCAGCCCGGATTTCGCCGGCCGAGGCCATGCGCGGTGACGTCCCGACCGGAAGGGGCAAGCTCAGCCTCGCCGAACGGATCCTCCCACCCTTGCGACACCTGCCCGTTCGATGGCGGGTCGCGCTACGGGGACTGGGTCGCAACCCACGGCGTACCACCTCGACCATCATCGGTGTCGCCCTTGCCGCCACCCTCGTGCTGATCTCCTGGGGCATGATCGACACCGTTCAGATCCTGCTCGAGCGACAATTCGTCGACGACCAGCACCAGGACGCCTCCGTGGCTCTCGCCCAACCGACCCAGGTGAGCATGCTGGCCAAGGCGCTGGACGTGACCGGAGTGGCAGCTGTTGAACCCCAACTGCAAGCGCCCGTCGCGATCGTCGCCGGCAGCACCCGGTACGCCACCAGCATCATCGGCCTGGAGCCGGATACCGCGATGCACTCCTTCTTCGATCCGAACGGACGCAGCATTGCGCTGCCGGCCGGTGACGGCGTCCTGCTCGGCACTGCGCTCCAGGACCTGCTGTCGGTGAAGGTCGGTGACGAGGTGGGCCTGGATCTCGGCGGTGGCCGGACCGGGCGGGCGAAGGTGGCGGGCTTCATCACCGAACCCCTGGGCAGCTTCGCCTATGCCTCGCTGGCCACCGTTGCCCAGCTCACCGGCGCGGACGGCACCGATCCGGTGGTGACGACCGCCCTGGTCCGGTACACCGACGGCGCGGTCGCCGCAGACGTGGCCTCGGACTTGCGCGGGCTTCCGGCGGTCGCGGTCGTGATCGACAGCCGTGCGATGTATGACATCGCTCAGTCGATGATGGGGCTGTTCTATGCGTTCGTCGGGGTGATGCTGGTGCTCGGTGCGGTGATGGCGTTCGCTCTGGTATTCACCACCATGACCGCGAATGTGTCCGAGCGCTCGGTCGAGCTGGCCGCCTTGCGCATCCTCGGCATGCCTCGCGCCCAAGTGTCGCGCCTCGTCACCGCGGAGAACCTCCTGCTGATCGTTGTCGGGCTCGTCCCCGGGCTGGTCGTCGGCTACTTCGCGGCTGCAGCGGCCATGGCTTCGTTCTCCAGCGATCTGTTCCGGTTCGACCTGCAGGTGCGTCCCACCACCTTCCTCTTCACGGCGCTGGCGATCCTCGCCGTGGGCTTCATCTCACAGTGGCCCGCCCTGCACTCCGTCGGCCGGATCGAGCTCGGTCGGGTCGTGCGCGAGCGGGCCACCTAGGCGGAGCCAGGGAATGCCAATCCGTCTGCACCCTGCTGGCGGCGCAGATGAACGAAGATGAACGCAGATGCCCCGCGCTTCATGGGGGTTCAATTTGCTCCGCGACGGGTATCTCGCCTGAGTAGGCATGACCGACTCAGGCTCCGGCGGAGGAGGACTCAGATGGACTGGTGGGTTTGGCTGATCATCGTCATTGTGGTGGCGATCTTGTTGACCGTGGCGGTCTGGCTGGTCCAGAGGCGTCGCCGTGAGGGAGGGGTCATCGTCGAACCCCCCCAGTCGGGTACGGATTCCGGGAGGGTCTAGCGATGAGTCGGCTGATGCGTACTTCGGACGTAGCCCGTCTTCCCGTGGTCACGGTGCACGGTGAGGACGTGGCGCAGATCAAGGACGTGGTGTATTCCCCCGGAGGGGGCGACGTCGGAGGATTCACGCTTGCAGGCCGTGGGCTGTTCTCGGGTCCGCTGAAGCAGGCCTTGGCTTGGTCCTCGGTGCTGGCGCTTGGGCCGGACGCGGTGATGATTCGCGATGAGGACGCACTGACGTCCACGACGGAAGTGTTCGACCCGTCCGCGGCTTCTGGGGACTTCGGCGGTGACGTGCTCGGCTCCGAGGTACTCACCGACACAGGGACGCTGCTGGGCGTCGTCTCGGACGTGATCCTCGAGGTCACCTACGGGGCCGAGCGGACCTGTGACGTGGTCGGCTATGAGGTGGCGGCCTCGGAGGCTCTCGGGACGCACGGTGCGAAGGTCTTCGTGCCGCTGCCTGACACCCTGGCCGCTTCCGGAACGCACCTCATGGTGCCGGAGTCGGCCAAGGATTTCGTCGCCCACGACCTGGCCGGGTTCGGTGCGTCCGTGGAAGCATTTCGCCATCAACTCGGGGAGCCAGGATGATGTTGTTCACACAGGTGACAGGACACAAGGTCGTCAGCACGGGCACCGCAGAGACCGTCGGCCAGGTCGCAGGGCTGGTGCTAGACCCGCGGTCGCACAGCGTTGTTGCGGTCGCCCTGAAGAAGACTCCTCACGGCGACACCGTGTTGTGGAACGACATCACTTCCTTCGGCACCGATGCGGTGACTGTCGTGGGACACGAGGTCATCGGCGAGGCCGATGACGCGGTCAAGGAGTTGTCCGGCAAGACCCACGATCTGCTCGGGAAGCGGGTCTTGAATACGCGGGGCGAGGACCTCGGAACGCTGCAGGACGTCAGGTTCGATCCCGCGAGTGGGGGCGTGGAGACGCTCCTCCTGGCTGGGCGGGATGTCGTCGGCTCACTGTTGATCGGCATCGGTTCGTATGCCGTCATCGTGCAGGGGGACTGAGGAACCGGGCAGGTGCCTACCATCACGGCATGGCGGGCTCGGGAAGGGCGAGCCGTCGCCGATTCGTGAGCGGGGAATGACGTTCAGCTTGCCGTTGGTCTCCTGGACGAAGATCGCGATGTCACCGAGGTCCCCGGACGCCGGTCGAGCGCACTGCCTGGCGAACCTTGGCGTCGGTCAACCGACCTGACCATCATGCGACGGTGTCGGTGACTCCGTCCTGACCCGCGGCGAGTCGGCCCGGAGCCGCAGCGCCTTCGGCCCACGCAGTAGGTGGGTATTGATGGTGGTCGAGCCATGTTGGGGCTTCGAAGCCTGACCATCGCCCCGTTCAGCACATCTCGAAGGAAGGACGTGATCAGTGGCTGATCGCACTGACAAGATCTCCTTGGCCGGCTCAATTTCGCTGGGCACCGGAGTGATGATCGGCGCGGGGATCTTCGCCCTGGTCGGTCAAGTGGCCGGGTTCGCCGGCGACTGGTTCCCGGTCGCGTTCCTTCTCGGCGCGATCGTTGCGGGAGTCAGTTCGTATTCCTACGTCCGCTATTCCAGCGTCAATCCGTCTTCCGGCGGTATCGCGATGCTCCTGAAGGACGCCTATGGTCCCGGCGTCGCTGCGGGCTCGTTCTCGCTGTTCATGTACGTCTCGATGGTCGTCGCAGAGAGCCTCCTGGCACGCACGTTCGGGACCTACCTGCTGCGACCGTTCGGTCTCCAGGGCTCCGCGATCCTCGTCCCGCTCCTGGGTGTTGTCGCGATCCTCGCGGCGACCGTCGTGAACCTCGTCGGCAACACGCTCGTCGAGCGTTCAGCGACCACGACCGCTGTGCTGAAGATCGTCGGCATCGGCGTCCTCGCGATTGCCGGATTGATCGGTACCGCCGTGAGCGGGAACGGATTCCTCGCGGAAGCATCAGGGGACTCCTTCGACGTCGTCGGTCTGCTCGCCGGTACCACCCTGTGCGTGCTCGCGTACAAGGGCTTCACCACCATCACCAATCAAGGCGATGACATCCAGGACCCGAAGAGGAACATCCCGCGGTCGATCGTCATCTCCCTGCTCATCTGCACGGTGCTGTATCTGCTGATCACGGTGTCGGTCGAATCGAGCATCGGCGCGAGGGGCGCTGTCGACGCCCGCGACTACGCCCTCGCCCAGGCCGCCGAGCCGCTCTTCGGCGCATGGGGCGTCGGGATCACCGTCGCCATCGCCGTCATCGCCACGCTGTCGGGGCTCCTTGCCAGCCTCTACTCCGTCTCACGTCTCTACGCGATGCTGCAAGACATGCGGCAGGCGCCGTCCCTACCCGACAAGGTCGCACACCAGCCGATGATCATCACCGCCGGCCTCGCCGTCGTCGCCACCGCGTTCCTGGATCTCACCCAGATCGCCTCCATGGGCGCATTCCTCTACCTCGCCATGGACATCGCTGTGCAATGGGGGATCATTCGCCACCTACGGGGAAAGCTCGACGTCAAGCCCTGGATTCCCACCCTGAGCATCGCACTCAACCTCGCGATCCTCACCCCGTTCACCATTCTGAAGGTCCAGAACGACATTCTCACCGTCATCGTCGCGTCATCGGTCGCTGCCGCCATCGTCATCGCGCAGGTCATCACGATCCGCGTGCGAACACGGCACTAATGAACGGGACTAATGAACGGGTCGACCGCGGTTGAATCTCCTCGTGAACGGCCCCGTCTGGAGGGTGAAGGGTGGTGGCTCAGTTCTTGAAGGATTGTCAGCTGGAGCCGGCGAATCGGCGAGCCCATGGCGGGGCGTGCTCGGGAAGCGGTCCGATGGCGAGCAGTCGGGCCGTCAGAGCCTGAAGCAAGGGCGTTCGGTTCAGGATGCGGAGTGGCAAGGGGAGCCCTGACGAACCCAGCGCATGACCGCGCAACGCACGTCCGATGATCGCCCAGTGCGCGAGGCGCTGGCCGGTCTGGATCAGCGCTGTCGGCACCCACCGTCGAGCCTGCAGCCTCAGCAGGTCGCCGTCGGTCACGCTCCGTCCTGCCCGCATCCGATTCCCGAGAAGCCGTCCGGCCGCCACAGCGTCCTGAATCGCCAGGTTGATGCCAACGCCGCCGACGGGTGACATCGCGTGCGCCGCGTCGCCGATCAGCAGGAGTCCCGGCGCGGACCATCGATGCAGCCGGTTGAGTTGCACGACAAGGAGCTTCACCGCATTCCACGAGTCGACGGTCTGCACCCGGTCCCCGAGCCAGGGCGCCAGCCTGCGCAGGCGATCCTGGAGGTCGGTCACGGGCTGCGACCGGAGCGCTGCGTCCCCGCCCTTGGATACGAGGTAAGCGATCTGCCAATAGGAGCCTCGGTCGATCATGACGGACATTGCCCCGGCCGACACCCGCCCCAACAGATTCGCCGGATCATCGTCCCGGCGAGGGACGCGGAACCATTCAACGTCCATCGGCACCCCGAAGGACCGGGGCTTCAGGCCGGCCGCCCGGCGCAACACCGAGTCCCGTCCGTCGCAGGCGACCGTGAGGTCGGCGTGCAACTCGTGCGTCCCACCCTCCTCACCACGGTCTAGGTACCGGACGCCGGCGATCCGGCCATTCGTGCGCAGGACGTCCACCACCTCTGACGACCGCCGCAGGGTGAATGACGGTTCGTCGGCCGCAGACCGAGCAAGCAGTTCCAGCAGATCCCATTGCGGCACCAGCGCGATCTCCCGGTGAGCGCCGGGCAACCGGGTGAAATCCGCGACGATGGCCTCGCCGCTGTCAGTACTCACCACAGCCCGCTCGAGTCGCCGGTGGGGTAGGCGTGCGAACTCCGCACCCAGCCCCAACTCGTCGAGCAGCCTCAGGGTCGACGCGTGCACAGTGTCCCCTCGGAAGTCCCGCAGGAAGTCGGCGTGCTTCTCCAGGACCGTCACCTCCACGCCGGCCCTGGCCAGCAGCAGACCGAGCACCAGACCGGCAGGCCCGCCACCGGTCACACACACCGTTGTCCGTGAAACCGCCATAACGGGGTGCTACCCGTTTCACCGCTGCGTTATCCGACCCGTTCGCGCCATCAGGGTGCCTGCGAGGCGCGATGGTGCGCGCCCTGCCTTCAGCATCCACGGGCCGGTCAGGATCCCGCCTATGCGTTGGGCAGCCGAAGCTCGAAGGTTGCTCCCCGGCGCGGGGTCTCCACACACTGCACCGAGCCGCCACACCGGTTCATGGTCTCGGCCACAATGCTCAGGCCGAGGCCACTGCCCGGAAGGTCCCTTCGCGTACCCCCGCGGACGAATCGGTCGAAGATGCGTTCCCGGTCCTCCAGTGCCACGCCGGGGCCGGCATCAATGACGCGAACCAACCCGTAGGCGTCCTCGCCAAGGACCTGCACGCTACGAACGCCGCCGCCGTGGAGGTCCGCGTTCAGCACCAGGTTGGCGATGGCCCGTTCCACCGCCCGCTTGTCGGTGTCGACAAGAATTGGCCCGTCTGGTGCATCCAGAAGCGTGCCGTCGTGCTCCTGCCCGAGAATCGCGTGGCGGGCGACCTCGACCAGGTCCGTGACTTCCGTGGTCAAGGCCCCGTCCGATTCGAGGCGTCCCAGCTCGATGAGGTCCTCCAGTACGTTGCGCAGGCGGTTGAGTTCGCGGCTCATCAGCGACAAGGTGACCTGTGCGTGCTCATCAAGGGATTCGCGGCGACGGTCGAGCAGGTCGACGCTCGCGATCAGCGTTGTGAGGGGCGACCGAAGTTCGTGGGACACGTCGGCAGCGAAGCGGGAGTCCCGCTGGATGCGCTGTTCGAGAGTGTCCACCATCTCGTTGAACGAAGTAATGATGGGCACCAGATCTGGATCGGTCGTCGGTTGGATTCGCTGACTGAGGTCGCCGCTTCGGATCTGTGCGGCCGCTGCTCCGATGTCACCCAACGGTCTCAGGATGCTCCTCGCCACGACGGTCCCTGTGACGAGCGCTCCGAAAGCCATCACGATCGCGCCTCCGAGCAGGACCCAGGCGAGGGTAGCGAGCGCACCGTTGAGTTCGGTCGTTTCGGTGAGTTCGTGCAGGACCCCGCTGCCATCGGGAAGATTGGCTCGGACAAGGGTCGCTCGTGCTCCGGTGGGCATCCTGGTCCACGTGCTGTTCGAGCCGTCCTCGAATTCCGGATCGGTCAGGGCGGATGCGGGGAATCCGGCAGGAGCGATGACCCAGGTCGAACCAATCAGGACGCCATCCACGGCACCCTCGGAGCCGAGGGCCTCAAGGGCATCCGCCGGTGACGTTCCCTGCGCCACCATGGACAGGTACTCCGCGGCGGTGTTCTGGGCCTGCCTCTCGGAAAGGTTGAGTCGCTGTCGCATCATGATTTGCGAGGTGGTCGTCCAGGTGCCAAAGGCCATCAGACCCGCGAGCAGCAGGGCCCCCATCACGAAACTCGCCGTGATCGCCGAGCGCAGCCCCCGATGCCTCGCGAACCGCCTCACTGCAGGTCCAGCCGGTATCCCTGTCCGCGTACGGTCACCAGGATCGCGGGATGGGCCGCGTCGGCCTCGATCTTCGTGCGAATGCGACTCACATGCACATCAACCAAACGGTCGTCACCATTCCAGCTGTCGGTGTCCCAGATCCGGTCCAGGAGTTGTCCGCGGCTGAGGACGCGCCCCGCGCTGGAGGCCAGCTCGACAAGCACTCGAAACTCGGTTCTGGTGAGATGTACTTCCTCGGCGGCTCGGGTCAAGGTGCCAGCCGCGACATGCAGGACGAGCAGCCGGCCCCGGTCCAGCGTCAGGTCTTCGGGATCGGCCGGTTCGCGGAAGGTACGACGGATCAGCGCCCGGCACCGTGCGGTCAGAACATCCACATCGAACGGCTTCGTCACGTAGTCATCCGCACCGGCCTCCAGCGCTTCAACGATCACCAGGTTCTCCCTGACAGCACTGATCACAGTGATGGGAACTGAGGTGATCCGGCGCGCCAGTCGGATGAAGTCCAGGCCACCGAGGGTTCCCAACCTCAGGTCGACAAGGATCAGGTCCGGGTCGTGAGCGCCCAGTCCGATCAGGCCCATCTCGGCAGAGTCCGCCTCGATCACCTCGAAACCAGCCTCGGACAGCGTCATTGCCAAGACGGTGCGGATCCCGTCGTCATCCTCAATAGCCAAGGCTACAGGCACCAACCCATCGTGACACACCGTCCCCAGATCAAGGTGCGCAAGGCTGTACGACGTCGGAGAGCCGACGTTCGTGGCTGCATTGGCTGGTAAGCACGGGCTTTGTCTCCTGCCGACCGCATGCTTGACTCGGGGAGCCAACCACCGACAGGAGGAGAGTCATGGACACCGTCGTCGTCGCAGGCGCCACCGGCTACCTCGGTCGCCACATCGTGGTCGAGCTGGCCGAGCGCGGCCACGCGGTGCGGGCGATCGTCCGATCGCGGGAGCGGGCGGAGGAGCATGGGCCGTTCGGCTCCCCGTCCTTGCGGGACTTGGTGGCGGACTGGGTGGTTGGCCCGGTCACCGACCCGGCATTCGTGTCCGGTGTCTGTGCGGGCGCGGACCGTGTGGTCTCCGCGCTCGGGGTGACCCGGCAGAAGGCAAGTCCCTGGGACGTCGACTTCCTCGCCAACCTGCGCCTCCTGGAGGACGCCGAGCGGGCGCAGCTGCGGTCGTTCCTGTACGTGAACGTGTTGCACGCCGCGTCCGGTCGTTCGCTGATCCTGCGGTCGAAGGCGGCCTTCGCGGCCGTTCTGGAGCGCTCGGCCCTGGCTCACCAGATTGTGAACCCGTCGGGCTACTTCTCCGACATCTCCGATTTCCTGGCGATGGCCCGTGCCGGGCTGGTTGTGCTGCCACCCGCCGGCGACGTGCGTGTGGCACCCATCCACGGCGCCGACCTGGCCCGGTTCTGTGTCGACCACCTCGGCGATGCGAGCGGCAGTTGGGATGTCGGCGGGCCCGACGTGTTCACCTATCCCGAGATCGGCCGGCTGGCGCTGGCTGC
This sequence comes from Propionibacteriales bacterium, assembly GCA_038220215.1. Taxonomy (GTDB): domain Bacteria; phylum Actinomycetota; class Actinomycetes; order Propionibacteriales; family Propionibacteriaceae; genus Propionicimonas. The sequence goes on along the minus strand of JBBRIY010000005.1, from coordinate 9,927 downwards.
GGTCGGTCGGCGAGAGCGGATGGTCGCGCTTCCCCAAGGCTTGCTCTCGGCGGTGGTGTGGGTGGCCTCCCGGCTGGGGGAGCGGCCCGGCGACCTCGCGCAGTTCTTCGCCGAAGGGCTCACCCAGGATGCGGTCGGCGAGCGGTTCGGGGCCCACCACCTGGCCGACTACTTCGCAGACCTCGTGCGTGAGGCGGCGCACTGAGCTCCGATCAAAGCAGCGGGACCGGATTGGCCGCGGCCCACGCCACCTTCGCGATCTTCACAGGACTGCAACAGATGCACAAGGAAACCGAAAGACGCGGCCACCAGAATCAGCTTCGAGGTCGTCATTCGCTCACGACCTAGGCGCATCCCGGGAGCCGGCGTCATCGCTGACATGGGTTGAGGCTGGGGGGACCCGGGTGCGCCGTCCAACCGCCGCGCGGGCGTCCGTGGGCCGCATATTGGCGTGGGACTCCCACAATCTGGTGACGCCGCACGGGCCCGTCGTGACAGGCCATGCGCGCAGAGTCGTCGAACAGGCAGGCGTCCTACGCCCGCCGCGCGAGGGTGTCCCGGATGAGAGCAAGGGACGAGCTGGAATGGACACCGTTGTCGTCCCGCTCGGGGTTGAGGTTCCACTGCTCGATGGTGGCCAGGATCGCCATGGCGAGGTCGGTCAGCAGGTCGCTGGGAAGGTCGTCACGAACGGCTCCGACAGTCTTCCCGTGGCCAACCGCAAGAGCCAGCCAATCAGCGACCTCTTGTCTGAGGCGGGTGAGCTGTCCCTCTGGCCCCCGCGCGGCGAGCGGGTGCCGGAACATGCGCAGGAGGAGTTGCGTCTCGGGATGCTCGGTGAGCGTGCGGTCGACAGTCTCCAGAAGAATCCCCATGCCCGGCCAGTACGTCTCTACCGTGAGGGAGTCGATGTCAGGTCTGGCAATGCCTGCTTCCAGCCGTCGCCGAAGGGTGAGAACCACGTGGTCGTGGAGCCGCTGCTTGTCGGGGAAGTAGTGGTAGAACGAGCTCTTCGCCCACCCCGCCTTCGCGATGATCTGGTTCAGTGACGCGTGCTGATAGCCCTCGGCGGTGAAGGCGGTGGCCGCAGCCTCGAGGAGACGGTCCTCGCGCTTACGGTCGAGGGGTTGGGCAGTCCGGGACACGTCAGGTAGCCTAGCGTTTCGTGAACCGGCCGGTACAGAAAACAGCGCGGGTGTGGTGGACTCGCCCACATCGGCTGATCTGGCCTGCCCCCAATGAGGTCGAGAAGCCCGGGCGTCTGTTGGGTTTTGCGGTGGCGGCGACCGTGGTGGGCGCGTTGACCGGTCTCGTGACGGGCGCGTTCCGGCTGGCTCTGGACTGGGTCAGCGGGCTGAGGGATTCCCTCGTGGGGTGGGCACAGGGCGATCCGGCGCTCGGTCTGGCGGTCACCGTGATCGCCTGCGCGTCAGCAACCGCGATGGCCGCTGCTTTGGTGCATCGGCTCGAACCGCATGCCGAGGGAAGCGGTATTCCTCGCGTGGAAGCAGTGGTGGAGGGCCGCGTGCCACCCGGCGGGCCATTGATTCTTCCCGTGAAGTTCCTCGGAGGCCTCCTGGCCATCGGGTCAGGGCTTGCGTTGGGACGTGAGGGGCCCTCTGTCCAGATGGGTGGAAGCATCGGCATCGTCGTGAGCCGCGTCGGGCGCCGGAATCGGCATGACCTGCGGATCCTCGTTGCCGCCGGAGCCGCGGCGGGCCTTGCGACCGCCTTCAACGCCCCCCTTGCCGGGGGTGTGTTCGTATTGGAGGAACTCGTCAAGCGGTTCGACGCTCGCACAACTATCGCGACCCTCCTGGCATCCGGTGCGGGTTTCGCGAGCGCTCGCCTGTTGATCGGCGGCCCCGGAGAAATCTTTCATACCGTGGGCATGGACACTCCGTCGCTGCGGTCCTTGCCGATGGTGTTGCTGGTCGGAATCGTCTGCGGCCTTGTCGGGTGGCTCTACAACAAGCTCGTCATGACCAGCCTGAAATGGGTGGACGCCAGCCGTTGGCCACGCGAGGTGCGCGCCGCTCTGATCGGTGCGTGCGTGGGTGGGCTGGCGTTCGTTGCCCCCGACCTCGTGGGGGGTGGCGATGGCCTGACGCAACGAGCCCTTTTGTCCCAGGGCACCGTGGCCGTCGTGGCCGGCGTGCTGGCGGTCCGGATCGTACTCGGCGTGGTCTCCTATGCAGCGGCAACCCCCGGCGGCCTGTTTGCCCCGATGCTTGTGGTTGGCAGTCACCTGGGCCTTCTGCTGGGCCTGGCCGGTCAGCAGGTCGTTCCCGACTGGACACCGCCACCGGCGTCGCTGGCTCTGATCGGTATAGCGGCCTTCTTCACTGCAACGGTCAGGGCGCCGGTTACCGGGCTGGTGCTGGCCACCGAGCTCACGGGAGTCACCAATCAGCTTCCGCCCATGCTGGGTGCGTGCGCTGTGGCGATGCTCGTCGCCACCGTGCTGCGTAGCGAACCGATCTACGACGCGCTGACCTCGCGCGCCACGATCGCGGCCTCGCAGAACGCCGCGGAGACGCGCGCAAAGGCGGCGGTCGAGCACACCGGACGGGCAATCGAGCCTTAGGCCGAGCCAACAGGCAGGGACCGGGCGCTTGATCAGCAGCCTGTTCGAGGTCGTGCCAGGTGCGCGTCGCACCCCCTCTACGCGTAGCGCTGGGTGTTTACAGCCCGGGCGACGACTGCATCAGGCCGCCATCGACGACCACGGTCGTGGCCGTCACGTAGGACGCCGCGTCGCTGGCGAGGAAGGCGACCACCTCGCCGATCTGTTCTGGCTCGGCCATCTTCCCCAGGGGAATGGCCGCATCCAGCCTTTTCATCGCCTCCGGGTCGGCGGCGGTCCGGGCGTTGATCGGGGTGTTGACCGCGCCGGGGGCGACCCCAACCACCCGGATCCCGTGTTCGCCGAGTTCGACGGCGCTGTTGCGGGTGAGCATGCGCATGCCTCCCTTGGCGACGCAGTAGGCCGCGTTGCCGGGCATGGGCCAGTCCTCGTGCACCGAGGAGACGTTGATGATGACGCCCCCACCGCCTTGGGCGATGAACTGCCTGGCCGCCGCCTGGGCGGAGAAGAAGGCCCCCTTGAGGTCGACCCCGAGCACCTTGTCGTAGTCGTCCTCGGTGGTTTCGAGCAGGGAGTGGCGGGTCTCGATGCCGGCGTTGTTCACCAGAACGTCGAGGCGGCCGTAGCGGCGGACCGCTTCAGCGATCAGGGCCCGCACCTGGTCCACGTTGCTCACGTCGGCCGCGAAGGCTTCCACGGACCCGACAGCGTCGAGCCCCTCCAGTTTCTCCGCGAAGGCCCGCGCGCCCTCGGGCGATACGACGTAGTCGACGATGACGTTGGCCCCTGCCCGTGCTGCGCTGGTCGCAATGGCGGCACCGATGCCGGTGGCGCCTCCTGTGACGATCACGGTCCTGCCTGCCAAACCTGCCGAGTCCACACCGGCTCCCCTCATGTGCATTCCTGGGTTCCCGCCGCCTGCATCGCTCAGCGGGGCAACCCCTTCCCGGGCTGCTCGTCAGGCGAGCCGCCTACTCTGGGGCCGTGTCACCCCGCCGACCAAGGAGCAGGACATGACCACCAACGAACGCCATCGTAGGTCGGTCTCCAATGCCGATCGTGGGCCCGAGGGTGTGCGCGTCAGGGACCTTCCCTCGGACGCGCCGTGGCGGCTGTGGGGCCCCTACCAGTCCGGACGGCAATGGGGCACGGTCCGGGAGGACTACTCCGCGGACGGTGATGCCTGGAACTACCTGCCCTTCGACCAGGCCCACGCCCGCGCCTACCGGTGGGGCGAGGACGGCATCGGCGGCCTGTGTGACGCGCACGGGTTCCTCCATCTGTCGCTGGCGCTGTGGAACGAGCGGGACGACCGTCTCAAGGAGCGCTGGTTCGGGCTGACGAACTCCCAGGGAAATCACGGCGAGGACGTCAAGGAGTACTGGTGGGCCCTGGACGCCACCCCCACCCACTCCTGGGGTCAGCTGCTCTACCGCTACCCGCAGGCCGCCTTTCCCTACGCGCACCTTGTGGCGGAGAACGCGCGCCGGGGACGCGACGAGCGCGAGTTCGAACTGGCCGACACCGGCCTGCTCGCCGAGAACCGGTTCTTCGACGTCACGATCACCCACGCCAAGGCGTCCCCGCACGACGTCCTGCTGAGCGTGGTCGCCGTGAACCGTGGGCCTGACCCGGCCCCGCTGCACCTGGTGCCCCAGCTGTGGTTCCGGAACACCTGGGCCTGGGGACGCGACGATCGGCGCCCCACCCTCGAGTTGGTCCGCGCCGACGACGCCGGCGTCACGATTGCTGCCCACCACGACTTCCTCGGCGACTACCGCCTGGAGGCGGCCGGGAGCCCGCGGGTGTTGTTCTGCGACAACGAAACAGATGCCACCGGACTGTTCGGTTCAGGAGCCCACAACGCCTCCGACTTCCCGACCAACGGGGTGAACGAGGCGATCGTCCGCGGCGACGACTCCAAGGTCAATCCCGGCAACCACGGGACCAAGGTCGGCCTGGACTACCGCTTTGACGCCGTCGGGCCGGGTGAGTCGGTGAGCTTCACGCTCCGGCTGCGGTCTGCCGAACGCCAGGGGGTGCCCTTCGGGGACGGCTACGATCGGGTCCTGGCCACCCGCAGGTCCGAAGCGGACACCTTCTACGCCGGTGTGATCCCGGCGGCAACCTCCCCCGAGGACACGCTGATCGCGCGGCGGGCATTCGCCGGCCTGTTGTGGGGCAAGCAGGTGTACCGCTACTCCGTCGCCGAATGGCTCGACGGTGACCCGAGCCAACCCGCGGCCCCGCCGGAGCGCCGAGCCCCGCAACCCTTCGGCCGGAACACCGACTGGGCGCACCTCGAACTTGCCGACGTGATCTCGATGCCCGACGAATGGGAGTACCCGTGGTTCGCGGCCTGGGACCTCGCCTTCCATGCCGTCACCATGGCCCACGTGGACCCCGCCCTCGCCAAGGATCAGCTGCTGCTGCTGTGCCGGGAATGGGCCCAGCACCCCTCAGGTCAGCTGCCAGCCTACGAGTGGTCGTTCTCGGACGTGAACCCGCCGGTGCACGCCTGGGCGACCTGGCTGGTGTATCTCATCGACGGAGCCCGCGACCGGGCGTTCCTTGGACGCATGGTCACCAAGCTGCTCCTCAACATGGGGTGGTGGACCAACGTCAAGGACGGAAACGGTTCGAACCTGTTCGGCGGTGGCTTCCTTGGCATGGACAATATCTCGGTGTTCGACCGGTCCCGGGACGTCCCGGCCGGTCACCACCTCGAACAGTCTGACGGCACCAGCTGGGTCGCATTCGCGTTCCTGAACATGTTGCGGATGGCCCAGGAATTGGCCAGGCACGACCCCGGCTGGAGTGAGCTGCCGACCACCTTCCTGGAACGCTTCCTCTCCATTACCGAGGCCAGCGAGGCGTTCGGCTCGGCGGGGGTCAGCCTCTGGGACGACGACGACGGTTTCTACTACGACCTGTTGGTGGACGGTGAGGGTCATGCCGCGCCGGTGCGTGTCCGTTCCTATGTCGGGCTGGTTCCCCTCCTTGCGGTCGCGCTCAGCCCGGAGTGGGTGGACGAGCTCGACTGGTACGTGCGGCGGCGCGGCTGGCTGGAGCAGCACCGTGAGGACCTGCTCACGCGGAGACTGATCGTCCACCCCGATCGCGGCCGGGGAGGCGCTCTCGGGCTTGTACCGCCGGACCGGTACGCCCGGGTCCTTGAACGCGTGCTCGACACCGCCGAGTTCCTTTCCCCCTACGGCATCCGATCCCTGTCCGCGGCGTACCGCGACTCGATAGCGATCCGCGTCGGCGAGCAGGAGCTCCCTATCCAGTACGCGCCCGGGGAGTCGAACTCTGGGCTCTTCGGAGGCAACTCCAACTGGCGCGGGCCCGTCTGGCTGCCGATCAACGTGCTCCTGGTCGATGCGATGCGCACGTATTCCGAGGGTGCCGGGAACGAGCTTGAAGTAGACCTGCCAACCGGTTCGCGACGATTGGTCAGACTGCGGGGTGCCGCGGACGACCTGGCGGAACGACTGATCAGCCTCTTCCGGCCGGCACAGGACGGCCGGCGTCCTAGCCAACCCCACGACCACCCCAACGATCCTCTGTGGAACGACCACCCGACCTTCAGCGAGTATTTCGACGGCGACACCGGCGAGGGGCTGGGAGCATCGCATCAAACGGGCTGGTCGTCCCTCGTGGCACACCTCATCTGTTCTGGCTAGAGGCGATGACGACGAAGGCCATCGCGGTGATTGCCATCAGTATGGCTGCGAGTTCGTCAACACCTGATTGATGTGAACGAATCGGGCGCGGATGGCACGGCGGAGCATTCCAAGCAGGCTGACTCCGTCGAAGTTCATGACGTGCGCGACGACGTCCCGTACCCGCCAGCCCTCACACAGCGACCGATCAGGACGCCTGGGATGTCGTCCCACCGCCCCTCCGTGCGACCCGGAAGTGGCCGGCTTTACTGCGAATTGGCTCGTGGGAATCCGTGAATGATCAACTGCTGAATACGGGCGGCGGCGTCGTGTGGGTCCTCACCGTCAACCACGCGCGCCAGTCCCGCGCCGATGACGGACTGAATGTACGGCTCATAGGCGGCGGCTTCGTCGACGCCAGCCTCGATGAGGATCGCGTGCAGTGGTCCTCGGAGGGCTTCGTGGAGAGCGGCGATCTCCTCGACGCGTCGCGGGCTGAGGTCGGCCGGGCGTAGGGCGGTGGCAAGGTTGTGGCGCCCGTCGGCCGCCATGGCCATGGTGGCATCAATGTAGCGGCGCAGCCGCGGGATGCCCGACTCGGCGCCGTCCAGCGCGGAGGCGAGGTCACGGCTCCACTCTTCGAAGGCGTTGATCGCGACCGCGACAAGGAGGTCCTCCCGCGAACCGAAGTAGTCGTAGACGCTGGTCCGCGCTATCCCGGCTCGCTCTCCCACTGACGTCGGCGTCACAGCGGCTACGCCGCTGGAGACGATCAATTCGGCTGCGGCGCGAAGCAACGCGCGGCGCTGTGCGTCGCGATGCTCCGGGACCGTGGCGGCAGAGATTCGTGGCACCACAACAGTATGGCGCCAGTAGCTTTTCCGACACAGTGTCGGTAACATTTCTGGCGTTCCGGCTCGGGACGCTACAGGTCCGCCGGCCAGTCACACCAGACGAAGCGAAAGGTTCCCATGCGCAAGCTCTTCATCGCCGCCTCCACCTACCTTGTCGCCGGCCTGGCCGCCGGGCTCTTCTACCGCGAGTTCACCAAGCTGAACGGTTTTCCGGAGGGCTCGGCGACGCAACTCAGCGGGGTGCACACCCACCTGATCGCCCTGGGTGGGCTCGTCATGCTGATCGTCCTGGTCCTGGAGAAGACGATGTCGCTCTCGCCGGACCGCCGGTTCGGCTGGTTCTTCTGGGTCTACAACGCCGGTGTGGTCACGACGGCGGCGATGATGACCCTGCACGGCGTCCTCACCGTCCTCGGCCAACCGTCCTCCCCGGCGATCGCCGGCATTGCCGGTATGGGGCACATCCTGGTGTCCGCCGGCTTCGTCCTGCTGATTCTCACCCTCGGGACTGCGGTTCGACGCGACAACAGACTGAAGGCCCCGGAAGTGCTGGTGTGACGCCGGGTCTCCGCCACGGTGGCGGCGAGGCGATCTCGCTACGGGAGCCGCCGTCTCGTTGAACCGTCCTTCTCGGCGGTGGAGTGGGGGCTTCCGAGGTGCCTGTCGAGAGCGATCGCGCCGTGGCTCCCTGGAAGACCCGGTGCTGACTGAGTATCAAATTGCCGACTGTTGGAAAGCAAGGGACAAGATGGACGACAAGGGACGCAATCGGGTTCTCGCAGTGCTGTTCGTGGGTGTGCTGATGGGGGCTTTGGACATAGCCATCATCGGGCCGGCTCTGCCAGCTATTCAGGCAGAGTTCGGGCTGGGGCCTCGCCAACTGCCGTGGATCTTCACTATTTACGTTCTGCTTCAGATGGTCTCCACGCCGCTGATGGCGAAGCTGTCAGACTTCTTCGGTCGCCGAGCCATCTATGTGGCGGACGTTGCCGTGTTCGCCGCCGGGTCGCTCATTGTGGCCCTTTCTCACGGTAGCGGGCTGTGGATCATGTTGCTGGCGGGTCGGGCGATCCAGGGGTTTGGTGCGGGTGGAATCTTCCCGATCGCCAGCGCGGTCATTGGAGATACCTTCCCTGCGGAGAAGCGTGGCAGCGCGCTTGGCCTGATCGGCGCCGTGTTCGGCCTGGCGTTCATCATCGGGCCGCTGATTGGCGGCCTTCTTCTCGGAATCGGCTGGCAATGGCTGTTCCTGCTGAACCTGCCGCTGGCGGTGGGCGTGATCGTGGCAGGCTGGCGACTCCTTCCTCACGCCAGGATCACGGCAGGGGGGCGGTTCGACCTTGCCGGAATGCTCGCACTGGGCGTGGCGCTCGGGACGCTCACCTACGGACTCAACGAGTTCGATCCCAACGAGGCCCTGCTGAGCCTGACCCAGCCCGCCGTCTGGCTGTCTCTCGTGGTCTCTGTCCTGGTGTGGGTCGCGCTGGTCCTTATTGAACTGCGCGCGCAGAACCCGATCTTCCCTGTGCGCCTCTTCGGAAATCGCCAACTGGCGGTGGCCTTCGCGATCACCGCTGGGGCAGGTTTGGGCGAGGCCAGCACGGTCTTTCTCCCGCTGCTCGCCGTCCTGTCTCTCGGCGTGACCTCCTCCATAGGCAGCTACCTCTTGCTGCCACTGGTCGCAGCAATGGCGGTGGGCTCACCACTGGCCGGCCGGCTTGTCGATCGACTCGGCTCCCGCATCGTGATCCTCACAGGCCTGGTGATCATGGGCATCGGCATGGTCGGCATCAGCCAGGCCTATAGCTCCATGACGTTGTTCATCGTCTTCAGCTCCATGATCGGACTCGGGCTGTCGGCTTTGCTGGGCGCACCGATCCGCTACATCACCCTCAACGAGACCAGCGCAGCGGACCGATCCGCTGCCCAGGGGATGGTCACGACCTTCACCGCCATCGGCCAGATCTTCGCTGCAGCGCTCATCGGCTCCCTAGCCGCTTCCTTCGGAGGGTCCGCCCACGGCTACGACCTTTCCTTCCTCGGTATCGGGCTCGTCGCGGCGGTACTGATAGGGATATCCCTGCTCCTGAAATCGCGGGCGGTGGAACAGTCCACGCGTGCCAGTTGAAGGACGGCGGAGGCAGCACCTGCCACAGGATGATCCTCGGAGACCGAACTCCCGCAATTGCGATGACCGCCGGAAGCCCGGTGGCCCGGCGCCATCCCCGAACGCTCGCGCTGCCGGATCGTAAACCCATTGTGAGCGAGCTTGTGGCCTGAGTCGACCAGGTCCTCTGAAGCAGTGAGCCCATGTGCTGATCGAGCGTGCAACCTGGATCACCGGCCATCGGCGCGTCGCCCGCGGCCCGTCCGGTATCACTTCAGAAGAACCTTCGACACATCCCTTGACAACAGCTGCACACTGTCTGCACAATCCTTACACAAACCTTCTACGAAAGGATTCTCGATGAAGCTCCGCCGCACGCTCGCCAAACTCACCGCAGTGCTCTTCGCCGGGGCGCTGGCCACCACTCTGGCAGTCGCCCCCGCCCAGGCCGCTCCCGCCGAGCAGAGCCTGGCCGCCGTCCTCACCGCCGACGGCAACGGCACGTTCGACAAGAACTGGTACGACTACGACATCGTCACCCAGGCGGTGCTCGGGGTCCTCGCAGCGAAGCCGGACAGCAACGTCAAGCTGCTCACCGACGGTTCTGTTGCCTTGACCGCCTTCATCCCGAACGACCGTGCCTTCCGGCTCCTGGCACACGACATCAGCCACAAGTGGTACGGCACCGAGAAGGGAGTCTTCGACAGGCTGGTG
>JBBRIY010000004.1:0-25183 GCA_038220215.1 Propionibacteriales bacterium | reverse complement strand
AGCAGCACCTACCAGGGACAGGCCTACTACTTCTGCTCCAAGCACTGCGCCAAAACCTTCGAGGCAGATCCCGCCAAGTACGCCGCGCCGAACAGCTAGACGAGATCTGATCGCCGCCCGGAGGTGGCCTTGATGTGCCGTTGTGCCCGGCTCCTCTTCGAGGCAAGCTCGCCTGACGGCGAGATGTGTGCTCATGCCCCCTTCGTGGGCGGGCCGATTATCGTTGCAGGATGGCCCTGGTTGGGGGCTGATCGGTCTTCGATCAATGATCCGCAAGTGTGTAACAAGGATGGGGCAGCTGTCGTGAGGAGCTTCCGCAGTGTCGGTGTCCGGGCCTCGCTGGGATCGGCTGTGTTGTTCGGTTCTGGCACCCTGGTGGCGAAGGTTCTGTTGGATTCGGTTAGCCCGTGGCTGCTGGCCGGGCTGCTGTACAACGGCTCCGGGGTGGGTCTGGGCTTGCACCGGGAGCAAAATGCTGGTCGTCTTCGCAGCTTGACCGTCCCCCCGCCCAGTACCTCTCGCCGGAAGGACCTGGTCAGTGGCTGATCGAAGCGCCAAGATCTCTTTGGCCGGCTCAATATCGCTGGGTACCGGGGTGATGATCGGCGCGGGGATCTTCGCTCTCGTCGGTCAGGTCGCCGGGTTCGCCGGCGACTGGTTCCCGGTCGCGTTCCTCCTCGGCGCGGTCGTTGCCGGAGTCAGTTCGTATTCATACGTCCGCTACTCCAGCGTCAACCCTTCCTCCGGCGGTATCGCGATGCTGCTGAAGGATGCCTACGGTCCGGGTGTCGCCGCGGGCTCGTTTTCGCTGTTCATGTATGTATCGATGGTGGTCGCCGAGAGCCTCCTTGCACGCACGTTCGGCACCTACCTGCTGCGCCCGTTCGGTCTTCAGGGCTCCGCGATCCTTGTTCCGCTCCTGGGTGTGGCCGCGATCCTCGCAGCGGCCGTCGTGAACCTCGTCGGCAACAACCTTGTCGAACGCTCAGCGACCACGACGGCGGTGCTGAAGATCCTCGGCATTGGCGTCCTCGCGATTGCCGGGCTGATCGGCGCCGCCCTCAGGGGCGACGGTTTCCTCGCGGAGGCATCGGGTGAGTCGTTCGATGTCGTCGGCTTGCTCGCCGGGACCACCCTGTGCGTGCTCGCCTACAAAGGCTTCACGACCATCACCAATCAAGGTGATGACGTCCAGGACCCGAAGAAGAACGTCGCGCGCTCGATCGTTATCTCTCTGCTCATCTGCACGGTGTTGTATTTGCTGATCACGGTGTCGGTCGAAGCGAGCATCGGCGCGAAAGGCGCGGTCGACGCGCGCGACTACGCACTCGCCCAGGCCGCTGAGCCACTCTTTGGCGCTTGGGGTATCGGGATCACGGTGGCCATCGCCGTCATCGCCACGCTCTCGGGGCTCCTTGCCAGCCTCTACTCCGTTTCACGCCTCTACGCGATGCTGCAGGACATGCGGCAGGCGCCGTCCCTGCCGGACGAGGTCCCACACCAGCCGATGATCATCACAGCCGGGCTCGCAATCGTCGCCACTGCATTCCTGGATCTCACGCAGATCGCTTCGATGGGCGCGTTCCTCTACCTCGCCATGGACATCGCCGTGCAATGGGGCATCCTCGGCCGCCTACGGGCCAAGCTCGACGCGAAGCCTTGGATTCCCGCCCTCAGCATCGCACTCGACCTCGCGATCCTGGTCCCTTTCACCATCCTGAAGGTCCAGAACGACATCCTCACCGTCATCGTCGCTGCATCGGTCGCCGCCGCAATCTTCATCGCGCAGGTCATCACGATCCGCGCGCGAACACGGCACGAATGAAACGGGTCAACCTGCGGTCGAATCCCTTCGGTGACAAGTTGGGTTAGCCGGCCCGGGGATCCGCTGGCTGTCATGGTCTCAAGCTCGGCCGGATCGTCACAATGGCTGTGGCATGGGTGGCGTTGAAATTGTGCTGGGTGCGCCCGGCCATGGGCCTACGGAAGCGCGGCACTCAACACGTTCCTGACACAGTTGGTGCGCGATGTCCTTGTTGCGGAGGGCGCAACACGTTGGCCTCCACGCTCCTGGCCGCTCACTCCAACCCCGAAAACGGGCCTGGCAAGGGCCGGAGCCAACTCTCAAGGCTGTAGCGCCAAACGGCGTCCACCTACAGCGAATTTGGCCCGCCGGTTGCGATAGCTGAAAGTCGTCGCGCGATCTCGGCGTCGCGGCCGGCCGCGGTGTGTTGGTAGATGAGGGCAGCGGAGACGGTGGAGTGGCCGAGGCGGTTCATGAGTTCGGCGAGGGTGGCGCCGGCCTGCGCGGCGAGGGTGGCGCCCGTGTGGCGCAGGTCGTGCCAGCGCAGGTCCGGTCGCCCGGCAGCTTGGCGTGCCCGCCGGAACACCTTGTACAAGGCGCCGTGTTTCATGTGGCCGCCGGACTCCACAGCGGGAAACAGCAGCCCGTCTTTGCCCGGGGCCGCCCAGGTCTCGAGGTGAACGAGCAGGGGAGCGAGGATGTGGGGCGGGATCGCGACCTCCCGGGCGAGGCTCTTGGGCGCCTTGACGATCGGGGTGTCAGGTTCGGGCCAGACCACGCCCCGTGTGATGGTGAGTGTCCCGTCGACGGGTGTCCCGTCCGCGTCCAGGTTGATCCTGAGGTCCCTTCTGCGTAGTTCGGTGAGTTCACCGAATCGGGGTGCGCACCAGGCGGCGAGCAACACCATCGCTGCGTAGCGTGTGGGCATCTCGTCCATGATGGTGGCGAGTTCGGTCAGGGTGGCGGGTCTGATGCTGCCTTTGGGTCGGCTGATCGGGACCCGGTTCTTGGTCTTGGCCGACAGCCGGGCGGGGTTGTTGGTTATGAGTGGGGGAGCGTCGGTGTCCTCGTCGGGCTGCGAGGCGGTGGCCAGGATGGCGTGGAGCAGGTCGTAGGCCTTTCGGCGAGCTGTGGGGTGCCCGTCGTCGTGGGCGATCCACCATCGCTTGATCATCGCCGGGCTGATCTGGTTCAGGGTGTAGCCGGCGAAGTCGGCCAGCCGGGTACCGGCGAGGACCTTGCGATACTCGGACCGGGTCCTGGGACTCAAGTCGCGCGAGTCGAGCCACCGGTCGGCATACTCGCTGAACAGGACCTCGTCGGGTTCGCGGGCGGACGGCGGTTTCCATCGCTGCTCGATGAGTTCGGTTTGGCGCAGGCTTAGCCAGGCCTCGGCGGTCTTCTTGTCCAGGAATGTGAGCGGGACGACCTTGCCGTTGTCGGTTGCGGTGGCGTTGATCCGGGTGCCATTCGGATCGAGGTAGCTGGCCTGGTAGCGGCCCGAGGGCAGCCTTCGCACCATTCCGAACCCACGTCGGGTCCGTCTCGAGCCTTCCGCGCTTCCAGCCGCGGCGACGGAGGACGCTGTCCGTGCTCGTGCAGTCGCCGCCATTGTGGGTGTCGCCGAATCGGCTGGTGGCTGGGACAATCGAGTCATGGGGTTCGTCCGATCTCACGCTGGCCGCACCGCAGTCGAGTCGACAGCGGTGGTTGCTGGCGTGCAATAGTGGCGGTCCGATGTCGTGTAGTAAACGTGCAACAGTGACAGCCTACATGGCCCCATTTCAGCCCACTTCGACGACCCGGCTCGCGCTAGCATCCAAGATTAAATAGCCTAGTGGCGCCGGTATAGAAGCTAGTCAGCGCCTCTTTGCCGGAATCTCTACAGGGCACCTTCAAATCCTGTCAGCCCGACCATGTTTGGCCTTGCCAGGCACCGCTTTTGGCTTTGGACTGGCGATTCGCGATCCCAATTCGGGCCGCTCCCGCCCAAGGATGACCTACTCGTGTTGGTGAAGTCCCTAGTGATAAACGAAAGGCGCCCTGAGGGGATTTGGGCTGCGAAACGGTTCGGTTAGCGAAATCCTGTCAGCCCAATGGATACATCGGCTCTTGTCCGGGGAGACGTTGCGATCGAGTCCTTGGGATCACCCCGGTATCGGTCGCGGGGCGGTCGTAGGTGCGCGCCAGCTGCCGTGGCCATACCCGTCAAGAGATCCGGGTAGGCCACCGGCCCCCGAGGTCGCCAACGCCGCTGATAGGACCCGGAAGCGACGCGTTCTCGGAATGTCCACCGTTCGACATGCGGAGTAGCCGTCGTAGCCGATCAATCGTCAGATCGCTCGTCATGTGACGCTTTGGGGGTGCGGTTGTTGGCGCGGCTTACGAACGCCTCTAGGTATTCGTAGTCTGGTCAGGTGGAGATGTGGCTCGTCTACCTCGCTGCCGCGCTCGCCGGGGGTGCGGTCGCAGCACTGTTGCGTTTGCCCCCACTGGTTGGCTTCGTCGCGGCCGGGTTTGTCCTGGGATCCGCGGGCGTGCCCGAATTACCCGAGCTTGCGGGCGTCGCCGAAGTCGGGCTGACTCTCCTGCTGTTCACGATCGGGCTGAAACTCGACATCCGCAGGCTTTTCCGGCGTCACGTCTGGTCGCCCGCTCTTGCACACCTCGCCACCTTCGGTGTGCTCACGGGGCTGGTGATCGCTGGGCTGGCAGCGGTGGGCCTTCCCTTTGCCGCGGCGGGTTCGTGGGGTTCCTTCGCTGTGGCGGCGTTCGCGTTGTCGTTCTCCAGCACCGTCTTTGTCGTCAAGCTCCTCGAGGACAGGGGGGACGAGGACTCGCTCTATGGTCGTGTAGCCATCGGCATCCTGCTCATTCAGGATCTGGCGGCGGTCGTCTTCCTGGCCGTGGTGGGAGGGACTGTGCCCTCTGCGTGGGCGTTGGCCCTGATTCTCCTGATTCCTGTGGTGCAACTTGCCCGCTTCGTCTGGTCGCGGATCGCGCGAGCCGACCTGGAGATCCTCTTCGGGGTGCTGATGGCTCTCGGGCCGGGCTACTGGGCGTTCACGGCAGTCGGCCTCAAGGGTGATCTGGGAGCTCTGGTCATCGGGGTGCTCCTGGCCACCGATCGGCACGCCGAGGCGCTGGCGCGGTCGCTGCTGCGCTTGAAGGACTTCCTGCTGGTTGGGTTCTTCCTGGCCATCGGTCTGGCTGGGGTGCCGGGTCCCGGGGAGATCGCGCTCGCGCTCGCGCTGCTGCTCCTGCTGCCGATCAAGGGGATCCTCTTCATCGTCCTGTTGAGGTGGGCACGGCTCCGAAATCGCACGTCTGCCCTCGCAGCGGTCGCGTTGAGTAACTACTCCGAGTTCGGCATGGTCGTGGTCGCAGTGGGCGCCGTCCACGGCTTGATCGATCGGCACTGGCTGGTGGCCGTCTCTCTTGCCGTGGCCCTCAGCTTCGTCGTCGGCGCGGCGGCGGGACGCCGCGGTGCATCGTTCGCTTCGTGGCTGGCCGATCGTTTTCCCAACCGGCCCGAGCAGATGCTTCTGCCAGAGGATCGCCATATCGTGATTGGTGACGCCAACGCACTGGTCCTCGGTCTGGGGAGGGTGGGCATCGCAGCCTTCGAACGCCTTGTCGCCGAGCCCGAGTTGCGTGTGGTCGGGATCGAGAGCGACCCGGAGGTGGTCGAGAAGCTACGCAGGCGGGGTGCGAACGTGATTGAGGGGGACGCGACCGACCTCGAGTTCTGGGAACGCATCCGCGGCAAGCACGGGCTCGACATCGCCGTGTTCGCGCTGCCGAACCATGAGGCCAACGCGGCAGCGATCAGGCTGCTGCAGCGCACCCCGTTCACGGGGACTATCGGCGTCATCACCCGCGATGAGGACGAGGCGCCCGACTGGACCGGGATCGGCGCGGACGCATCCTTGTCTTTGTACACGGGCGCCGGTGCGCAACTGGCGGAGCAGGCCCTGCTGCACCGCCACCCCTGGTAGCTGCTCTGACCGGATGAGATTGGAGGGAGCGACGGCGTGGTCGGTGGACTCCTAAGGCAGACAGGGACGGCTTTGCCCGCGATCGAGCGGGGCAAGGGCGCCGTCAACGCCTATGGCTTGTACCTACTTCGTACACCCGGCCACTCGAACCACGAGCAGTCAGTCGTCGCGTCCGCGGACCAGTCCGCGCATGCGCTCGCGGTGCACCGCCGCAACGGCGGACAGGTCGATGCCCGCGGGGCAGACCTTCACGCATTCGCCGTAGGTGGAGCATGGACCGAACTTCGCCTCCAGGACACCCATCAGGGCTCGGACGCGGCGTCCCCGTTCTCGCGACGGCTGGGCCGCGAGCAGTTCGGTCAGGTCAGCAGCTCGGAACACGTGGCTCCTGCATGGTCATCAGCAGGGGTTCGCCCGGTTCGGGCAGAGCCAGGCGGTCGAGGGGGTCAACAACCCCGGATCGCCTGCCGGGCGTCGTGGCTGTCCAGTCGCTCAAACTTGCTGGTCAGAATGGCCTCGAGCTTGTCCGTAGAGCCTCGGACCGCCTCAGAGACATTCGCGGCGTGTGGGCGGCGATGTCCGCCGTCATGCGGTACGGCTGTTCTGCTCGTGGTAGTGGCAGGAGATGCACAGGGGGGCCATGGGGACCACGTCGAGTCGGCCGTCTGGCAGCGGTTGGGAGCAGGTCACGCACAAGCCGTATCGGCCCTCCTCCATTCTCGCGAGCGCGGCATCGATCTCGCCGAGGGTGTTGGCGGCGGCCAGGCGGAGTGCCCGGTTCACGCTTGCGTGCCTGTCGCCGGAGGGGGACTCCCTGTCCAGGGCATCGAGTTGCTCGACCCGGAACCGGCGCTCGTCATGGAGGCGGCGCCAACGCTCGAAGTGCTGGACGGCCAGTCCGGTGACGTCGTGGGGTGACAGGGTCGTCATTGCCATCACTTCCTCGGGATGTATGCGGTTTCCAGGGCTCGACTTGTGCTCGACTGAGGAACAGTGCCGCCTGCAGCTTCGCGTCCATCGGTAGTGCCATCCTTCCCGGCGGCATGGTCGAACCACAGGGCTGGGGCTGGTCAACCTTGAGCGCACTTTGTTGCCGATGTCCGGCAACGACCGGGTTTGACGGCACTCTGGGGGACACACTGGTGATATGGCCAGAACCAAATCCGCGACGGTGCGCGAATCCGTCAGTTCACCCGAGGTGGTGGCTGTCTTCGAGGAGATGTCGCAGCGGATCACGCGAGGCGGTGCCCGACTCGACGAAGCAGACTTGCTCGCCATCCGGACCGCTGGTTCCCGGGCCGCTGAGCAAGGCATGACGGCAAGCGCCGCCGTGGACCTGTTCCTGACATCTGCGGCTCAAGCATGGAGCCTCGCGTCACCCCGAAGCGAGGCGGACGCACAGGTCGCGGTCCAGGCGATGCTTACCGGGATGCGGGCCGCTGTACCGGTGCTTGTCGAGGGCTATCAGAACGCCGGCCAGCAATTGATCCGGCAGGACGAGACGGTGCGACGTGAGTTCATCGACGACCTCCTGCGTGGCGACGCCGACGTCGCGGGCATCGTTCAGCGCGCTGAGCCGTTCGGGATCGATCTCACTGCCTGGCACCAGATCGTGCTCGCCGGACCACGCAACGACGTCCGGGTCGACGAAGGGGACGGCACCGTCCTCGAACGCGAGGTCCTCGGGCGCTACGGCGACCGCGACGTGCTCGTGACCACCAAAGGTGGCTACCTGGTCGCCCTGGTCCCGGCGAGTCCGGCCAACCCCGACGTCGACGAGCCGGCCAGGCTGCTGCATCAAGCGTTGAGCAGATCCACGAGGAGGAGGCAATGGCGGGTCGCGGTGGGGCGACCGTACCCGGGGGTCCACGGAGTGGCCCGCTCCTACGAACAGGCCCGTGAGGCGATGACCCTTGCCGAGCGGCTCCACCCCGACCGGGACCTGGTGCAGACCCGTGACCTGCTCATCTACCGGGTTCTCGGCCGGGACCGGGTCGCCCTCGCCGAACTCGTCCAGAGTGTGCTGACCCCGCTGACGAGGGCCCGGGGTGGTGCCGGCCCGTTGGTCGACACCCTCGAGGCGTACTTCGAATCCGGCGAGGTCGCCACCGCGACAGCACGCCGGCTCCACGTGTCGGTCCGCACCGTCACCTACCGGCTGGCGAAGATCGCAAACATGACCGGGTACGACCCGACCGTCCCGGCCCAGCGACTGACCCTGCAGGCCTCGGTCGTCGGTGCACGCCTGCTGCCGTGGCCACCCGAGACCCCGTTGCGAGAACCGACCAGAGCAACGGGCCGCCGGACTCCGACCTGATCCAGCGGGGCCCACCGGCGGTTCGTGTTCCGGCGCAGGAGAAGTCGTGCGACCCGGCGTGGTACACGCTCGGCGAGGATGTTCTGGGCGCCTGACGAGGTCCGGGGCCAACTCTCAAGGCGGCAGCGCGGGTTCGAATCCCTTCGGGGCTACTGGTTTCGACGTCCCGGGAGGGGAGCAAACCAGCTACTAAACACACTCAACACGGTACGGGCCCTTTCTGGATCGACTTTCAAACCAGGCATGGAACCATGGCCGCGGGGACTCGCTAGCCGAGCACAGACCGGGATCGGCGTTGACGCGTCCCTGTCGCTGTACGCCGGGGCCGGTGCGCAGTTGGCCGAGCAGGCACTGCGGCACCGCCACCTTAAGTACTAGTCGGACCGAGGATCGTCTGGGACGGGCGGGGCCGACGGCCGTTCCCCGAACCAGCCGTGGCGCACCATCCATTTGACCAGCTCGAGCACGGGCGTGACTGTGAGCGCAAGACCGAGGACGGTGAGCCAGTCGGTGACCGAGAGCGGGAAGGTGCCGAGGGCCTGCTGGAGGGGCGGTAGGTAGATGATTGCGGTCAGGAGTGCGGCTTCCCACAGCACCGCCAGGTTGAGCCACGTGTTGGCGAAGGGGCTGGTGAAGACCGAGTGGCGGTCGGAACGGAAGTTGTAGGCCTTGAGGAGCTCGATCAGGACGAGGGTGACGAACACCATGGCCATCGCCTGCTGCAGGCCCCGGCCGGACTGGAGCAGCCACACGAACAGACCGAGGTTGATGGTCGTGGACCAGGCCCCGCCTGCGGCCATCAGGGTGAGGACTGGTCGGGTGAAGATGCCGGTGCGACCGCTGCGCGGACGGCGTGACATCAGGTCGGGCTCGGCCGGGTCGACGGCCAGGGCGAGTGCTGGCAGCCCGTCGGTGGCGAGGTTGACGTAAAGGATCTGAACAGCAGTGAGCGGCAGTGGCAGTCCGGCGAGGACAGCTCCCGCCATGAGCCCTATCTCGCCGATGTTGGACGACAGGAGGTACATCAGGTACTTCTTGATGTTGTCAAAGACACCGCGGCCCTCCTCGACGGCGGCCACGATCGATGCGAAGTTGTCGTCGGTGAGGGTCATGTCGGCGGCCTCTTTGGTGACGTCGGTGCCGGTGAGGCCCATCGCGACTCCAATGTCAGCCTTCTTCAGGGCCGGGGCGTCGTTGACCCCGTCACCGGTCATGGCGACGATGTGTTGGCCGGCCTGGAGGGCGGTGACGACACGCAGCTTGTGGGCAGGCGAGACCCTGGCGTAGACGTCGATGCCGTCGACTTCGCGGTTGAGCTGATCGTCGTCCATGGCGTCGAGGTCGGCCCCGACGACCACTCGGCCGTTGCGGAGCAGGCCGAGTTCCCGGGCGACGGCTTCGGCTGTTACGGGATGGTCGCCGGTGATCATGACCGCCCGGATCCCGGCGAGTTCGCACAACGCGATCGCGTCACGAGCCTCCGCTCGGGGCGGGTCGATCATGCCGACCAGCCCGAGGAGGGTCGTGCCGTGTTGTGCCGTGCTGAGTTCGGCGCCCGGTTTCGTCGAGACCGCAAGCACTCTGAGCGCGTCTTCAGCGAAGGAGCGGGCGAGACCCAGCAATTCCGAGCGGGCGTCGCTGTCGAGCGGCACGTCCCCGTCCGCACCGGTCCTGGCTCGACAGTCGGGAATGACCATTTCCGGTGCGCCCTTGGTGAACGCGACCGTTCCGGCCACGGTTCTGTGGAGGGTGGTCATGCGTTTGGTTTCGGAGGTGAAGGGGATCTCCTGGGTGCGCGGGGCGACTGCGTTCAGGGCCTCCCGGTCAATCCCGGCCTTGACAGCCGCGACGACCAGGGCTGCCTCTGTCGGGTCGCCGGTCACCTGCCAGCCGTTGTCGCCTTCCCGGAGCTGCGCGTCACTGGCGAGGATCGCTGCCTCCAGGAGCTGTTCCAGCTCACGGGTGGGCGGAGTGACCGCGCCATCCACGAGGAAACGGCCGACCGGTTCGTAGCCTGACCCTTCCACCTGCCAGGTCTGCCCGGCGGCCCAGACACGACGCACGGTCATTTCGTCACGGGTCAGCGTGCCCGTTTTGTCCGAGCAGATCACCGATGTGCTGCCCAACGTCTCCACCGCCGGGAGCCGACGGATCAGGGCGTGGCGACGTGCCATCTTCTGCACCCCGATCGCCAGCGAGATGGTGACCACTGCCGGCAGGGCTTCGGGAACGACCGCGACGGCGAGCGCGATCCCGAACAGCAGCATCTCCAGCCACGGCTGGCCCCGCATCAGGCCCACCCCGACGATCAGGACCACAATGACCAGGGCCGCGCGTGCGAGCGTGGCGCCGACCCGGTCGAGGTTCTTCTGGAGAGGGGTGCGGCCCTCCTCGACGCGCTGCAGAAGTTGCGCGATCCGGCCGAACTCGGTCCGCATGCCGGTGGCCACCACCACGGCACGGCCCCGTCCGTAGGTCACCGCAGTGCCGGCAAAGACCATGCTCGCGCGATCCGCGACCGGAAGGTCGACGTCCTCCAGTGGGACGGTCACCTTGACCACGGGCAGGGATTCCCCGGTCAGTGGCGCTTCATCGACCATCAGGTTCACTGATTCGACCACGCGTCCATCGGCCGGAACCCGGTCGCCGGAATGCAGCACGACCACGTCCCCCGGCACCAGGTCCCTGGTTGGCAGCTGGGTCTCCCGGCCGTCGCGCAATACGGTGGCTGTGGGGGCTGCCATCTCCCGCAACGCCTCGATCGCTCGTTCGGCGCGGAACTCCTGGACGAACCCGAGCAGGACCGCGAACATCACGATCACCGCGATCACCACGGACTCCACGCCGTGGCCCAGCACAAACGACAAAGCTGTCGCAGCGAGCAGGATGAGGATCAGAACGTTCTTGAACTGCTCCAGCAGAATCCGCCACGGCGATACCCGCCCCGAAGCCTGAAGCTCATTCGGGCCCCAGCTGCCCAGCCGCGCCGCCGCGGCAACTGTGGTCAGCCCGGAAGGGCTGCTGTCCACAGCAACGAACACCGCCTCAACATCGGCGGTGTGCCACGCGAGGTCCGCCCTACGGAAAGCCTCGCCCGCAGGTCCAGCCATATCTCGACGGTAACCGAACACGGGTCGCCGCGGGCTGGAACCAGATTGATCGCATAACGCGCGCCTCCAGGAGCCCGCCCATGGCGTCGACCCGGCGAGCTCCGGCATGTCATGCCAGTTGACCTTTGGTGGGACCTGGTCACACCGCAAGCGCGGCCCGGTGGACGCAGTTCCGCTTGAACCGATCCTCTGGCGTGCCGCCTGGGATACCTTCGAAGTAGTCCGAACCGGGAGATCCGATGAGCGATACCCTCGCCGTCCTCGGGTTCCTCCTGTGCGCGGCCGTCATCTTCCTCGCTGGCGGTCGCCTGTCCCTGTACGGCGACCGGATCGGCGAACTGAGCGGCTGGGGCGGTGCCTGGGTCGGCCTGATTCTGATGGCCTCGGTCACCTCCCTTCCCGAACTCATCGTGGGGATCAGCTCCGTAGCCTTGGTCGGGTCACCAGATCTCGCCGTCGGAGACGTGCTCGGCAGTTGCGCTATCAACCTGCTCATCCTCGCGAGCCTGGACGCCTTCGTGCCCCACCGACGCAGGCTGTTCGGGATCGCCTCCAACTCCCACGTGCTCGCCGCCGCATTGGGAATCGTGCTGTTGTGTGCAGTCGGAATTGGCCTCCTGAGCCGGGACGCGCTCGCACTCACTCCATGGATCGGGGCGTCCTCCCTGGTCTTCCTTGTGCTCTACCTGGCCTCGGTGCGACTCATGTTCCGCCACACCCGCACACGGCGCGACGTCACGGCCCAGCCCGCGCTCGACGAGGAAGTCGAACCCGGGCCCGAGCACTCATTCCGCCAACTGAGCGCCCGCCAGGTCGCCGTCCGCTACGCGCTCTATGCCGCCGTGGTTGTCATCGCCGCAGTCCTGCTCCCGCCCACGGCCGAAGCCCTCGTGCGCATAACCGGACTCCAGGAGTCGTTCGTGGGCACCGTCTTCCTCGCCCTATCAACCTCGCTGCCCGAACTCGCGGTCAGCCTCAAAGCCATCCGAATTGGCGCCATCGACATGGCCGTCGGTAACATCCTCGGCTCCAACCTCTTCAACATCCTTATCCTCGCCTTCGACGACCTCGCCTACACCCAGGGCGTTCTGCTGGCCGACGCCTCAGCCAGCCACATCTTCACCGTGGTCACCACCATCGCAATGTCCGCCGTTGCGATCATCGGACTTACCCAGCAGCAACCCCGCAAGAGGTTCATCTTCGCCTGGGACGCAGCCCTGATCCTGGCTGCCTACATCGGCAACGCAGCACTCCTCCTCACCATCCAGCCCCGCTGAAGGCCACAGCTGCGAGGACCGTCTCCGACCATTGGTCCGCTGTTCCGCGCCCCACAAAGCCTGATGACGAGTTGGAGGTCCGATCAGGTGGGCGCTGAACCGGTGCCAACCATCGAGCCGGAGGCATCGAAGTAGGCGAAACCCACCCACGTCTCCGTCGCCTTGCACGGTGGTGGGCGAGAGAGTGCTGACCTTGGGCGGATGGTCGATAACTGCTGTTCAGCTGTCGGCGACCGGTCTGCCGACGACAATCGCCTGGAGGATATCTGGGGCCACGGGTATCTGCGATTGCTTCATCGACGCGAGCGCCGAGCCCGTCGAGAACCGTTGGTCACGAAGAAGAGGTCGGCGACCGCGAGCTTTGGGTCTTGGTCGGGGCGGTCCCCCCGGATCCGCCCCGACGCTGCCCTGCCACCACGTTCCCCCGATAACGGTGGCTGCTTCGGTCAATTCTAGGAGTGGTCGGTTCCAATTGGTCTGCGTAGTTGTAACGTCACCCGAACGGGGGACAGCGATCAACTCTCATCGAACTCGATGTAAGGGGGTGGGCAGCAGTCGAGGGTGATGCTCCTATCCCGTGGTGGTGTTCTGAGGTCGGTCCTTGGGCTGTCAGGCGGCGGCCTTGACGACGAACGGCGCCGTGATGACGTGGTCGTCGGGGAGCTGGAACTGCGCCCAGATCAGGTACGTCCCGGCGGTATCGAGGTGCGCGTGAAGGTCGAGTTCCGGGCCGAAGGTGCTGCCTGGGACTGCGAACTTCGGTCGTCCTTGATGGTCTGTCGTTTCGGCGTGCTGGTGCTGGAAGCCGGTGTCATCGGCCTTGATGATGACGGCGTGACCGGCTGCAGCAAGGTAGGGGCGCAGGCCGTCGATCGGCTGGCCGGTGCGGGCGTCGGTGAACTGGAAGTGCAGGTCGCTTCGCTTGCCGGCTATGGCTGTTCCGTCGAGCTGAACCCGGATGCCCTCGACCGTGGCCTCGCGTACCTCTCGGCGGGGCACGTCGGCTCGTCGGTCGTGGCCGGGTCCGGCGACATCGATCGCACTGGTGGCGAGGATGTCCTGCATCTGGCCTTGGCGTCGGAACTCGATGTGGGCTGTGTAGGTGCCCGCGGTCGGGAAGGTCGTGGTCACGGAGAGCACGCCGGGGGTTGTGGTCGGTTCGATGTGGATGTGGGAGAAGGTGGACAGGTCGTTGCGGGTGATGATCAGGTGGGCCCACTTCTGGTGGGTGCGAACAAGATCGGTGATCGGAACGCCAGTGATGGCGTCCCGCACCTGCAGCGTCAGCGTGGTGGGTGTGCCGGGCGTGATCGTGCCGCTGGCCGTGACGGTTGCGGTGACGCCCGCGTCCTCCGTGTCGAGCGGAGCCACGTCCATGCCCTCCATCACGCTCATGGACGGACGCATCGGCATACCCATTCCTTCGGTCCAGGCGAGCAGGCCGTTCATCCCGTGGCTGGCGGCTTCGCTGCGACTGGCTACGGTGAAGACGGCCCCGAGCACCAGGGCGACTGCGGCGATGGCTGTCAGGTAGGCCCACCCGGCGACGCGCCGGCGAAGCGGCGGGTGCTCGATCTCCTGAACGGTTTCGGGCCGCTCGAAGCGGCGCAGCCGCAGGGCGTTGGTCACCACCGACACTGAGCTCATCGCCATGGCGGCCGAGGCGAGGATCGGGTCGAGCAGGAGCCCGTCGAAGCCGTAGAGGGCGCCTGCTGCCACCGGGATGAGCAGCACGTTGTAGGCGAAGGCCCAGCCCAGTCCCTGGCGGATCGTGGTCACGGTGCGGCGGGAGAGTGCGATCGCGGAAACGATGGCGCGCAGGTCGCCGCCGACAAGGGTGATGTCGGAGGCGGCGATGGCGACGTCGGTGCCGGTGCCGATCGCGATGCCCAGGTCGGCGGTTGCCAGAGCAGGAGCATCGTTGATGCCGTCGCCGACCATCGCGACGGTCTTGCCGGCCTCGCGGAGGCGGGCGACCTGGCTGGCCTTGTCGGCGGGGAGAACCTCGGCGACGACGTGGTCAACGCCCACCTGGGCAGCGACGGCCGACGCGGTGATGGCGTTGTCGCCGGTCACCATCCAGACCTCGAGCCCGAGTGCCTTCAGCTGCGCGATCGCCTCGACGGCGTGGGGTTTGACCGTGTCGGACACGCTCACCAGGCCGGAGAGCCGCCGGTCGATCGCAACGTACATCGGGGTCTCACCGCGACGGGCGCTGGCGTCTGCTTCGGACTCGAGCGGAGCGGTGCTGATGCCGTGGGCGCGCAGGTGGGCGGTGTTGCCCACCAGCACCGGGTGGCCTGCGACGGCCGCGCGGATCCCATGCCCGGGTGTTGCCTGGAAGTCCGTCATCCCGGCGAGGGTGAGTCCGCGCTGCCTGGCGCCGGCCACGAGTGCTTCACCGACGGGGTGTTCGCTGCCGATCTCTGCTGCGGCGACGACGGCGACGAGTTCGTCCGGGGTGCGGTCGAGGGCGATGACACCTGCGAGGCCGGGCTTGCCGTTGGTGATGGTGCCGGTCTTGTCGAGAAGGACCGTGTCGAGGCGATGTGCCGTCTCGAGTGCTTCTGGGTTGCTGATCAGGATGCCGAGCTCTGCTGCCCGGCCGGTGCCGACCATGACGGCTGTCGGTGTTGCCAGGCCCAGGGCGCACGGGCAGGCAATGATCAGGACGGCAACGGCGGTGGTGACGGCCAGCGTCAGGCGGCTCTCTGTCGGCCCGAAGACGGCCCAGCCTGCGAAGGTGGCTGCAGCGATCAGCAGGACGATGGGCACGAAGATCGCGGAGACGCGGTCGGCGAGCTTCTGCATCGGCACCTTGCCCGATTGTGCGTCCTCGACAAGGCGCACGATCTGGGCCAGCGTGCTGTCGGCCCCCACCGCTGTCACTTCGACCAGCATGGTGCCGGTCCGGTTCACGGTCGCCCCGATGACGGGGTCACCGACGGTTTTGGAGACCGGCAGCGCTTCTCCGGTCAGCATCGATTCGTCCACGGTGGAAGTGCCCTCGACCACGACCCCGTCGACGGGGACTTTCTCGCCCGGCCGGATGCGCACCCGGTCGGCCTGGCGCACGTCCTCGATGGGGATGTCGGTCTCTGCGCCGTCACGCAGGACGCGTGCGGTCTTGGGGGAAAGGCCGATCAGCGCCCGGATGGCATCGGCTGTGCGGCCACGGGCGCGCTGTTCCAGCCACCGTCCCATCAGGACCAGAGCGATCACGATCAGCGCGGTCTCGAAGTACACATGGAGGGGGAGTCCCCACTGTTCGGCCTGGCCCGGCCACAGGGTGACGAAGGCGCTGTAGCCGTAGGCGACGCCGGTGCCGAGCGCGACCAGGGTGTTCATGTTCGTGGTGCGGTGCCGAGCGGCAGCCCAGGCGGCCTGGTACACGGGTGCTCCAGCCCAGAACTGGACGATCGTCCCGACGGCAAACAGCAGCGGCATCAGCCAGTCCATCGTGTCCGGGTAGATCGGCACGTACATCACGGCCATCATTGCCAGGCCGGTGGCCAGCGATACCTGCCAGCGTCGGGCGAGCGCCGTGAGTTCTCGGCGCTTGGTCTTGCGGCGTTCATCTTCACCGTCACTCGAGGCGGTCGGCGACGGGCTGTCCTCGACCTGGGCGCGAGCGGTGGCCGTGTAGCCGGCCGAGGCGACGGCGTCGCGCAGCATCTCGATGGTGACTAGTTCCCGGTCGTAGGCGACAGTCGCGGTTTCGGTGGCAAGGTTGACGGTCGCTCCCGCCACCCCATCGACGCGGGAGAGGGACTTCTCGATGCGGTTCACGCAGGCGGCGCAGGTCATGCCGCCGATATCGAGGACGCAGGAGTCGTCGGCCTGGCTGTCTTCTTGCCTGGCGAGGGTGAGGGTGCCGGCTGGGTGGCTGCTCATGTGGGCTCTCCATGTGGTTGTCGGTTTCACCAACTGGTTGGTGTGGAATCGACAATGCCGGGGATGCCGGGGTGCTCACCCCGGCACAATGACCGGGATTCCGGCGTGAAGGCGACATACCTGGCAGCGGCTGGCGGGCGGTCGGGGGACCGACTATGCGTTCGACGAGGACTACTACGCGCAGCCACTGGGCCGAGATCCCGGTCATTGTGCCGGGGTGATCGAGCAGGCAAGTTCGTAGCGTCGAGTCATGACCTCGACCCACACTGCAGCGCAGGCAGACACCCCGACAGTCGCGGGTGCTGCCGACCCCAGCCAGCTTTTCGACGTCGTCGTGATCGGCGCCGGCCAGGCCGGCCTCTCGATGGCCTGGTTCCTCGGGTTGCCCAGGCTGCGCTCGCGTGGATCAGCCCTGCTCGGCTTCGTCCAGCACGACGCCGCGCACCTCGACAACCAGATGTCCCACACGTACCAGATCCTCCACAACCAGGGAGTCCAGCAATGACCACGCCAACCCGAACCCGTCCCGCGAATCCCACCGCCCCCGTCTCAGCCTCCGTACCCCCCGGCCGTGTGGTCGCCGCCTCGATGATCGCCGGCGGCGGGGCCGCCGCTGTCCTTGTCTTCGCCGTCCTCCCGAGCGCCGCCGAAGCCATCATCGTGGGGGCCAGCCTTGCCGCCTTCGCGTTCGCGTGGGCGATGCTCGCGCGTCTGACCACACGCCTGACGTCCTTCCCGCAACGGTGGGCCTACCTTGTCGCCGCCGTCCTGGCTACTGCGAGCGGCGTTCTGGTGGTCTGGAGACCCGGCGAACCGGCACTGACGCTCCTGGTCGGGGTGTGGGCGCCGATGCTGCTGGCCCTCGGTGTGTTTGTGGCGTGGCGAACACGAAAGGACCTCCCCGGCAGGGCCGCCGTGATCGTCTATCCAGTTGCGCTGGCGATGATCCTGGCCGGTGTCGGCGGGCTGTACCAGCTCGTCACGCCGACCGCCGAGTCGGCCGCGGGAAGGATGCCGGGCCGGCTGGTCGACCTCGGCGGCTACCGCCTGCACCTGAGCTGCAGCGGCAGCGGCTCGCCGACGGTCGTGCTGCTCAACGGCCTCGGTGAGACCTCCCCGCAATGGGAACGCGTCAACCCCGCGATCTCACGAGCCACCCGGGTCTGCGTGTACGACCGCGCCGGGCAGGGCTGGAGCGATGACTCGCCCAACCGCGCGGATGCGAGCAGTGCCGTCGCCGACCTGCACCGCGTGCTCGGTGCTGCAGGTGAGACCGCCCCGTTCGTGCTGGCAGGGCACTCCCTCGGAGGGGTCCACGCCCTCGCGTACGCCGCGATGTACCCGGCGGACGTTGCCGGCGTTGTGCTCCTGGACAGCGCAAGCCCTCACCAGGTGGACCTCCTGAAGCCGTTCACCGGTGAGTACGAGGTGATGCGCCGTGTGCTCGCCGTCTTACCCACGCTGTTCCGGTTCGGCATCGGCCACATTCTGCAGGCGATGACGCCATCGGCGCCCGGAACAGCGGCAGCTCAGGCCGCGGCCTTCGCGAACAGCCCCCGCGGTCTGCGGAACATGCGCGCTGAGCAGGTTGCCCTGCCCGACTCGTTCATGCAAGCCCAGGCGCTCGAAACCCTCGGCGACACGCCGCTGGTGGTCCTCACCGCCAAGGACAACGTCGACCAGAAGCCGGGCTGGGGCGCCGCGCAGGACCAACTCGCCCAGCTTTCTTCCAACAGCCGCCACACCGTCGCCGACCTCGACCACATGGCCTTCCTGGACGACGCGGCTGGCTCCGCCCTTTCGGTTGACGCCATCAGCGACGTTGTCGCCTCTGTCCGGTCGCACACCCCACTGCCCACCCGCTAGGTCGAATCCGATCCTAAGAAGGAAGAACCATGAACAACCTAGACACTGTCGGATCCTATGACTGGAGCCTGCGCACCGGCGGGCGCCTGGACGCCATTGAGCGGCGCCACCTGATCGCCGATCTCGTGGGCGTCCACGTCGGAAACGCCGCGGGCCGGCTCAGCACGCTCGTGCACCTCAACAGCGGGCGGCACGCCCGAATACTGTCGGAGCGCCTGCTGCCACCGGAATCTGCCCTGACCCGTGCGGCCGAGGACGTCGCGACGCTGCGCCTCCCGATGACCCTGCTGAACCACAGCTACCGCACCTACACGTTCGGGATGGCCCTCGGTGAGATGGAAAAGCTCGACGTCGACTCGGAGCTGCTCTTCGCCGCAGCGATGCTGCACGACACCGGCCTCACGCTCGCCAGTGGTCTCGACGACTTCACCCTCGCCTCTGCTCGCCTCGCCTCCGTTGTGGCCGAACGAGTGGGATTGTCCACCAGCGCGACCGAGACATTGCAGACGGCCATCACCATGCATCACAGTCCGCGCGTCACCCTGGCCGCAGGCGCCGTTCCCTACCTGCTTTCGGCAGGAGCGGGAGTGGACGTGGCTGGGCTCCGCAGCTGGGAGCTGCCTTCGCACACCTTGGCCGCAGCCGTCCGTGACCACCCCAGGTACGCCTTCAAGAAGTACTTCACAGACGCGTGGAAGGCCGAAGCGGCGCGTGTGCCGCAGGGGAGGGCCAGGCTGCTGAGGCGCTACGGAGCGTTCACGACAGCCGTTCGTTTGGCGCCGTTCCACGAGTGACGGGCAACCCGCGTACTCAAGTCAGGTCGAGACGGGCAAGCTCACCCCGGGCGGAGATGCCGAGCTTCGTGAACACATTGCGCAGGTGGAAAGCAACCGTGCGGGGCGACACCCAGCACTGAGCAGCGACGTCCTTGTTCGACAGCCCCTGCCGCACCAGCTCGGCGATCTTGCGTTCCATCGGCGTCAGGGCCGGCAGCGTGGAGGGGTCCCGCTTCCGGGCCGTTTCTCCGGTCGCGCGCAGCTCCTCGGCGGCCCGCTCGGCGAAGGGATCGGCGCGCAGGTCCTCGAACGTCGCCAGCGCCGACCGCAGGTGAACACGGGCGTCAACCCGCCGCTGGCCGCGCCGCAGGAACTGGCCGTATGCGAGCTGGACGCGAGCGCGGTCGTAGGGGCGGTTGGCCTTCGCATGGTGGTCGAGAGAGCCCTCGAAAAGAGCGTTGACCAGGTTCTCGTTGGCGGCGTCATCGTGCGCTGCAGTGAGTGCCTTGCCGAAAGTCGAGGCGGCACACGCCCACGCCAGGCCGGTCCCGGCCGCAAATCTTTCCAGTTGCTCGACCCACGTTCGGGCTTGTGCGGCATCGCCGCTCTGGACTGCCGCGTCGATGGTGTCCTGCGCGGCAATCAGCGTCAACGTGGGTCGTTTCATGTGGCGGAAGTGGTGCAGTGCTTCGATCGGTGAACCCGCCATTGCTGCATGGACGCCCTTGGCCCAGCGCGTGAGGTCCTCCACGGGCTGGGCGAAGATGCCCACCAACGGATGCGCGGTGAGGAGCTCCTCCAGGGCCGCGAGTCGTTCCGCGTAGTCCGGGAGCCCCTGAAGGGCCGACAGCAGGGTCAGCCAGGCGGCGGGGGCTGCAGTCAGGCCCCGCTGTCCGATGCTGATTGCCAGGGCAATGGCCTCCTCCGAGGAGTCCCGCAAGGTGGCCCACTGGCCACCCTGGTACTGGCCGAACGAGAGGCGCTGAAGGGCATACAGCACGGCCATTCCGTCACCGTTCTCCCGTGCCGTCGACAACATCAGGCCGTACAGGTGGCGGTGCGCGTCGTCATCACCCAGATGAAGAGCCGCGTTGCCCAGGTTGCCCAGTAGGTCGAGGTCAGCGCGGGAGTCCGCGGAGCCAAGCGCGGCTTCGATGGCGCCACGCAGGCCGACCAGTGCCGCGTCGCGGTCCTCAGCGATGTCGTGCCGGGTACTGACCAGCAGTTGCTTCAGGCAGCGGGTACGGGCGGTGTCCCGGGGGGAGGGGACGACATCGATCACGTCCTCGGAGAGCCGCGCGCCACTGTCGACGCCGTGGCCCTGCGCCACCGCGGCGGCTACGGCCATCTCGACGGCACGAACCGGATCGCGACGCGCGACCCGCTCGGCGGCCTGCGTGAAGATGCGGTGAGCATCAAGCGCAGAACCGACGTTCACCTCGATCCGTCCACGCAGACGGTCGATGTCAGCTCGCAGCAGGCCGTCGTCGGCCACAGCTCCGGCCGAGATGCACAGCGCCTTCGCGCGCACCGAATCCCCGGCTGACCAGGCGTTACGTGCAGCGGTATACAGCCGGCCCGCGCGTTCATGCTGGCTCACCGTCAGTGCAGCGGCACGGTCGAAGGCATCGGCCGCGGCACGGTAGGCCCCTCGTTGTTCTGCCCGCTCGGCGACCTTGTGCAAGGCATCGGCTACCGCCGGATCGGGGCCATTACTCGCGGCTGCCTGGTGCCAGGTCTGCCGGTCCGGATCATCATTGAGCGCTTGGGCCAACGCGGTATGCGCATGACGCCGTTCCAGGCTGGTCGCGGCCTGGTACACCGCTGATCTGACCAGGGGGTGCCGGACACGCACACGGTCTTCTGTGACGCTCAGCAAGCCGGAGCGTTCGGCTTCATCCCATGCTGCCGGGCCCGCCCCCACAACCCGGGCTGCCTCGTGGACGACGCCGAACTGGCCGGTGTCGTCCGCGGCTGCCACGAGCAGCAGCGTCTGAACGTCCGTGCTAGAGCGCCTGATCCGGTCCAGGAAGGCGCGTTCCACCCGCGCCGTCAACGCCATCCGGGCCGGTAGGGGAGCTGCGCCGCTCAGCTGATCCGGTCCGAGTTCGGTCGGCAACTCGAGCAGTGCGAGCGGGTTTCCGCCGGACTCTGCCAGGAGCCGGCTGACCACATCCTCTGCCGGCGCGACTCCAGACCGTTGCGCAAGCAGGTTTCTCGCGGACTCCGCATCCAGGCCGTCAAGATTCAGCACCGGCAGTGACTCGGGCCTGAACGTCCCCGTGCCACCAACACCGGCGCGCGCAGCAAAGACGACGGCCACGTGATCCTCCTGCAACTGCCGCGACGCGAAGAGCAGCGCATCTGCCGAAGCCTGGTCCAGCCAGTGCGCGTCATCCACGACGCACAACACGGGCCGCTGGTCTGCTGCCTCGACAAGGACCGAGAGGGTGGCGACGCCCACCAGGAACGGCTCGACGGAACCCCCGGCACCGTCCTCGTGACCGAAGGCGACACGCAGCGCCCGCGCCTGCGGGGCAGGCAGCCGCTCCCAGGCCAGAACGGGACGCAACAACCGGTGCAACGCCGCAAACGGCAACGGCGCCTCCGCTGCGACCCCCGTCGTAGCCAGAATCCGAACCGCAGGTTCCTGCAGATCCGCCTCGACGGCGGCGACCAGGTCAACCAGGAGCGCCGACTTCCCGGCACCCGGGTCGCCGAGGACGACCAGCACCCCTGCGCGCCCCGCGCGCGCCGACGCAACGGTCGCGGCCAGCTGCCGCTGCTCGGCCCCTCGTCCGTACAGCACGTCGCGAAGCTACTGCGTGGCTCGGATCCGTGCCAGCGCCGGGGCTGCTCACAATTAGCCCCGCCCAACCGGCGCGATGGGCCGTTCGCCGTGCGATCCCGGCCATTGTGCCGGGGCGAGCCGGGAGGAACCGGAGCACCGTAGGACTTACCTCGACAGCTGCCAACCTCGGCCGCCGACAACAACACCGAGGCCGCCACACAGAAGGGCACCACGATGGCACACCAAGGAACGCCAATCTCAAGCCGTACGAATGCACCCCACGCCGACAGACCCGCCGGACCCTCCCGGATGAGGGCGATCGTCCAGACCGCCTACGGGCATGCCGAAGCTCTGTCCGTCGCAGAGATCGACAAGCCGGTTCCCGATGCGAACGGCGTGCTGGTCCGCGTCCATGCCGCCTCACTGCACGCCGGCGACATCGTCCTGCTGAGCGGCAACCCTTACCCGGCCAGGTTCATAACGGGCTGGCCCAAGCCCAGAAGGGACTTTGTTCCCGGACAATCGGTCTCAGGAGTCGTCGAGGCCGTCGGCGCGAACGTCACAGGCTTGAAGCCGGGCGACGAGGTGTACGGGGAATGCAACGGTGCCTTTGCACAGTTCGCGGTGGGCACGGAGAAGACCCTCGTAGCCAAGCCGGGCGGACTCACCTTCGCGCAGGCAGCAGCCATGCCGACATCTGCGCTCACCGCACAACACGGCCTCCGTGACGCTGCCAAGGTAAAACCCGGACAGAGGGTCCTGATCAATGGGGCCTCCGGCGGCGTCGGCATCTACGCGGTCCAGATCGCAAAGGCCCTCGGAGCCACCGTCACCGGCGTGTGCAGTTCTGCCAACGTTGACATGGTGCGCGGTCTTGGCGCCGACCAGGTCATCGACTACACCATCGAGGACTTCACCAGCGGCACAGAGACCTACGACCTGATCTTCGACACCGTGGGCAACCACTCATTCAGTCAACTCCGCCGGGTGCTTGCCCCGACCGGTGTCGTGGTACCGATCGGCAAGGCGAGCCTGGGCATCATGGTGTCAGGGATGATCCGATCGCTGTTCACTCCGCAGAAGGACATGCGGTTCGTCTACACCGCGAATCGCGAGGATCTCCTGTCGCTGGCTGCCCTTATCGAAGACGGGAAACTTGCGACCGTCATCGACCGGACCTATCTGCTGGACCAGACACCCGAAGCCATGACCTACGTGGGTTCGCGGCACGCTCGGGGCAAGGTCGTCGTCCTCGTCAAGCCTGATGCCGAGAACGCCTGACCAATGCACTGCTCGACCGGATGGGCCCACAAGCCTGTTGCCGGATGTGCCTGAGTCCCTCACAGTTGCAGGCATGGACGCATTCGACGTGGTGATCATCGGTGGTGGGGCAGCGGGTCTGTCTGCTGCGCTGGTGCTGGTACGGGCCCGGCGCCGGATTCTCGTCGTTGACGCCGGTGCGCCGCGCAATGGGCCCGCTGCGCACATGCACGGTTTCCTGTCCCGGGACGGGATGCCTCCTCGTGAACTTGTCGCAGTGGGTCGAGCCGAAGTCGAGGCCTACGGCGGCACGATCACCTCCAGTGCCGTTGTGGGCGTGAGCCGGATCGCGGGCGGGTTCGAGGTGGTCACTGATGGTGGTGAGAGATTCGCCGCCCGGCGTCTGCTCGTCGCGACAGGACTGCGAGACGAACTGCCGGACATCCCCGGCCTGCGAGAGCGATGGGCGCTGGATGTGCTGCACTGCCCCTACTGCCACGGCTGGGAGGTGCGCGATCGGCAGCTCGGCGTCATCTGGAACGGACCGGACACCGTCCGCTTCGCCCAGATCGTTCGGCAGTGGAGCAACCACATGATCCTCTTCGCCCCCGCGGACACGCTCGCCGACGACCAGCGCTCACAGCTCGCTGCCCGTGGCATCGAGGTCGTCGAAGGTGTTGTGGCCGAGGTTCGTGTCGACGACGACCAGTTGAGTGGTGTCGAGCTGACCGACGGTCGAGTCGTCCCCCGCGAGGCTCTGTTCGTGCCACCCCGCCTCGTCCCCAACAACGACCTGCTTGACCAGGTCGGCTGTGCCATCGATGAGCATGGCTGGGTGGTCACCGGCCCGTTCGGGGCGACCAGCGAACCGGGGGTCCTGGTAGCCGGGAACATCGGCAACCCACGGGCCCAGGTCATCACGGCCGCTGGAGAAGGCTCCGCTGCAGCCATCGCGATCAACGCCGACCTCGTTGATGAGGACGTCCGCAACGCCGTGTCTGGGTCAGCAGCAACGGCTACCGACCGACAGCCATGACCTGGTACCCGACCTTGACCGCGGGCTTCGAGGAGCCGGCAACCCGACCCGTTTCCAACACAGTTGGTCTTGCTGCTGAGTGTTCAAAGCATTGGACCACGCCGTGGAACCTCCAGCGGCGTTGGCGATGGCGGAGAGCCGGCGTGCGATTCGGCGCCGCTGCTGGCGACGACTTCGACATCGAGTCCCCGACGCACCCTCAAATCCTGTCAGCCCGACAACGTTTTGCCTTGTCAGAAGAAGTATTGGGCTTTGACCCGACATGAGTGCTTCTAGCGTGCTGCTCAGAGCACGTAGCGAAAGCTATTCGCAATCCCATTCGGGCCGCGCACCTTCGTTGGGCGCGTCCTACCCCCTTTGCCGCCTGTTCCGCCAGGGTCCTGACGGCGCGGCCGGAAGTGTCATGGTGAACACAGCTCCGGTCCCTGGGCCGTCGCTGCGGGCGGTGAGTGTGCCATGGTGGGCCTCGACGATGGCGCGGGCGATCGTTAGCCCGAGGCCCGACCCGGGGCTGTCTGAGGCCTTCGCAAATCTGCGAAAGACACGCTCTGCATCCTCCGCGGGGAACCCGGTCCCCGAATCAGTGACTTCGATGACGACATTCGGCTTACCCCCGTTTGTCCCCGACCGTGCGACCAACTCCACCGTGCCTCCGGGTGGGGTGTGGCGCAGTGCATTGTTGAGCAGGTTACCCAAGACTTCCTGGATCCGATCAGGATCTACGCTCACTGCCGGGACGTCGCTCACCGGGAGGGAAGTCAGGCCGACCCCGGCACCCCGAAAACCTTCCCGGCTGGCTGCTACGGCCGTGTCGATCAGGTCTGCGATTGCGACCGGTTCGGGGGCGAGGAGGAGTTGGCGTTCCTCTGCTCTTGACACGACTTCCAGGTCGTCGACCAGGCGGCTGAGCCGAGTGCTTTGGGATCCAAGGGCTTCGAGCGTTTCGTCGTCAGGGGGCAGGACACCTTCGCGGACAGCCTCGATGGTGGCACGGAGGGATGCGATGGGTGTGCGGAGTTGGTGGGCGAGGTCGGCGGTGAGCCGGCGCCGATTC
>JBBRIY010000003.1:0-26367 GCA_038220215.1 Propionibacteriales bacterium | reverse complement strand
GCTCGTTCACCGAACTCGGCGTCCGCCGCACGCTGGGCTGCGGCGAGGTCGACGTTCTCCCCGCCGGAGATGACCACGTCGTCCACACGTCCCAGCACCTGCAGGCGCCCGTCGGACCACCGTCCCCTGTCCTGGGTGTGCACCAGGTCGCCATCGAGTACGGCAGCGGTCAGCTCGGGGCGAAGCCGGTAGCCCGCGAAGGCCATCGGCCCGCCGAGACTGATCCGGCCCGCGTCCAGCTCGACCCGGACACCGTCGAGCGGCACGCCGTCGTACACACAGCCACCGCAGGTCTCGCTCATGCCGTAGGTGGCGACGATCCGCACCCCGGCCGCCCCGGCGCGCTCACGCAGCCCCGGCGGCAGCGCACCGCCACCCACGAGGACGGCGGCGTAGTCACGCAGTCGTGACGTGGTGTCCGGCTCGCCCAGCGCGCGATCGATTTGCGCGGCGACAAGGGAGACGTAGGTCCGGTCCACCGCAGCCGGCAGGTCGGCCAGGTCCCCCCGGGCGAAGCGGAGGCCGGTGCCGGCGAGCACGCTTCGCGCGACGGTCATCAGGCCGGCGACATGCTGGACGGGGAGCGCACAGACCCAGTTCCCGGACCCGCCGAGCCGTTCGTGGGTCGCTCCAGCAGCGAACCGCAGGGCCGCACGAGTAAGCACGACGGCCTTCGGCTCACCGGTGGAGCCGGAGGTGGTGACCACGGCTGCGGCGTCGGGCTCCGTGACGGGCTCGCCCGCGCGGAGCGCCGTGAGCAAACGTGGCTCAGGGATCGGGGCCACCGGGTCTCCGCCGTCGAGCGCCGCGGCCAGTGCGGTGGCCAGCTCACCACCCTCGACGACCCGCAATCGCATTCCCCCACCCTAACGAGCCGAGGGGCTTCCAAGAATCTGAGTTTTGCCTGAACATTCTTATGTATGCTTCACGGGTGCTGACTCGCCGAACGCTGCGGACAGGGCTCGCCGTGTTCGGCTCCCTCCTGGCACTCAGCCCGGTGATCCCGGCCGGCGACCTGGCAGCAGCCGCGCCCCTCTCGAGCTTCTCCATCACCGGGAGCACCGATGACCTCGCTGCCTACCGCCAGTCGCTGCTGAGCAAGCAGACGGTGGCGATCGAGGTCACAAACGCCACCATCAAGGCCCTCCACGAGCAGCGCGTCCAGGAGTTGGGGTACGAGCCCGCCACCACGGACCCGCGCGAGATCGCCCGCCAGATCATGGCGAACAAGTACAGCTGGGGCACCGATCAATTCACCTGCTACAACGCCATCATCATGCGGGAGAGCAAATGGATTGTCAGCGCTGACAATCCGCACTCGACCGCGTACGGCATCCCACAGGCCCTGCCCGGCAAGAAGATGGCAACCTTTGGTGCCGACTGGCGCACCAACCCCGCCACACAGATCCGCTGGGGGCTCGACTACGTGCACGATCGCTACGGCACGCCGTGCGGGGCCTGGTCCTTCAAGCGCGGGCACGGCTGGTACTGAGCCGCCCGAACGAGTCGCCTACCGGTGCGGTTCGACCGGGGGAACGATGCCGTCCTCGATGGCGCGGCGGAACAGGTCAAGCTTGCTCGCCGCCGGACGGTTCACATTGGTGTACTTCACCCGGATGCGCTTGAGGTATTCCTTCACGCTGTTCTCGGTGATCGTCAGCCGGCCGGCGACCTCCGGAACCTCGAAGCCCGCGGCGTAGAGCGCCAGCACCTCGCGCTCGCGCGGTCCGAGGTTGGCGGCGACGTAGGAAGCGTCGCCCTCGATGGCGGCGAGGATCTCCTGGCTGATCACCACCTGGCCCTCGGCAACCGCCTCGATGGAAGAGATCGTCACGGAGATCGGCTCGGCCTTGCGGCAGACACCGGCAGCACCACCGGCGAGCGCACGACGCAGCAGCCGGACATTGTCCGCGATGGAGTAGACGAGCACCTTGTAGCCGGCATCGATGAGGCTCTCCGCGTTGTCGAGCGGGTCCGAGCCGTCGTCGAGCTGCAGGTCGAGCAGGACGACATCGGCCTGCACGCCGCTCTCAAGGAACTCGGGAACGGTGCCGGCGCCCGCGACCAGGGTCACCTGGTGGCCGGGGTGGTTCTGGAGGGCGGCTGACATGCCGAGGCGAATGGCC
Organism: Propionibacteriales bacterium; assembly: GCA_038220215.1. Taxonomy (GTDB): domain Bacteria; phylum Actinomycetota; class Actinomycetes; order Propionibacteriales; family Propionibacteriaceae; genus Propionicimonas. The sequence continues at coordinate 24,241 of JBBRIY010000003.1, read as the reverse complement.
TCGTGGTCATCGATGACGGCGGTGGTGATCATGGTGGGCCAACCCTATCGCGTGCTGACCCGGCCACTGGCGTCGAGGCCCACCAATTCACTGCTGCCGTCGTCGCGGACCGTGAGCACCGTGACAACGTCCTCGTAGCCCTCGGGGGCAGCCCTGGCCACCACACGCTTGGTACCGGGCTCGGTGAGGAGTCGTCCGAGGTGCCGGGTGAGCGCCGTGCGCACGTCCTCGGGCAACCGCGTTCCCCGGCTGTCGACCAGGCGCACGTCGACACCGCGACTCCGGGCGACATCGATCGCGTCGGACGTGAGCTCCGTGACGAGGTTGCCGGCGCGCATGGCATCGCGCAGCCGGCTCTCCTGGGCCAGGCAGGCGGCGCGCTCGTCCTCGGTGAGCTCGTGGTCGGGGTCGGCGATCCGTTGCAGCAGCGGACCCACCTGGGCCCGGAGCTGGGTCAGCCACACGTCACGCAGCACGAGTTTGGAGAAGCTTTCCGCGATGGCCTTGTTGGCAGCGGCCGACGAGCGGCGGGACGCGTTGAGCCGGTCGCCCATGTCGATCAGCCAGCTCTGCAGCAACTGCGCGACCAGCATCCAGGAGAACGGCCCGAAACCGGCCCGCAGGGTGTCTCCCACACCCATCTCGTGGGTGACCGCCCAGACGGCGGAGATCACAGCGAACAGCCCGACCCCGGTCCAGGAGACCCGCTCCTGGCCCCGGACGAGCACGGCGACCAGCAGGACCATCACGACATTGCTGTGCCAGGTGGCGTAGCCGGGCCAGTGCCCCGAGGGAAGGACCGCCTGGACGATCATGGTCACGGCAAGGAGCAGCACGATCACCGCGACCGCGGAGCGGAAGCCCATCGGGTTCTTCTCGAGGTGCCGCAGCGTCAGCCAGGTGGCAACGGCTGCCAGCGCCTGCGCGAAGAACACCGGCCAGATGCTGGTGACCTGGTCAAGGCTCGTCCAGCCCAGCAGGAACTGCAGTCCCACAAGCACCCACACCAGCCGCGAAAGCAGCGGGCGGGACAGGTCGGGGATGTCGAGCATCATGCGGCCCGACCGCCGACGGTGCGGCTGCGTTTGGTCCTTCTCTGCGGCGGGCTGTTCGCCCGGGACCCAGCTCAGGTTCACCACCGTGCCCTGACCCGGCGAGGAGAGGATCTCGGCCTTGCCGCCGATCGCCCACATCCGGTAGACAACGGAGACCTGGAGCCCGAGGCGCCGTTTCGGCACCTGCTCGGGGACGAACCCGACGCCGTCGTCGACGATGGAGATCGACACTGCCCCCGGCTCGGGGCTGGTCAGCGTGATGTCGACGTTGTCCGCGCCGGAGTGCTTGGCGACATTGAGGGCAACCTCGCGCACCACCATGCCGAGGGTGCTGGCCACCGGCTGGGGAACGGCGAGGTTGTGCAGCTGCGAGGTGAACTTCGCCTGCGGGACCAGCGCGCTCACCACGTCCGTCACCAGCCAGGTGAGCTGGTCCCCTGTGACCGGCAGCCGCGCCTCCGTCGGCTGCTCGGCTTCGGTGAGGCGTTCGACGGCGCGCTGCGCCTGCTGGGCGACATGGGGGTCGTTGTTCTGGTGGGCAGCGGAGACGAGGGTCGTCATCACCTCGTCGTGGACGATGCCGTCGAGCCGGTGCCGCTCGTCGAGCAGCGCCTCCTCGATCGCAGCGTCGGTGGCCTCCTTGCGGGACGCCGCCTCCGCCTCGTCCAGCTCCTTGAAGGCATTGCTCACCACGCCGAGGGCGACGATCACGACCGAGGCGTTCATGACCAGCACGATCATGTCCTGGAAGGCACCGAGCAGGGACGCGTTCTGGCCCGACGGCGTCATGCGGACGGCGGCGAAGAGCAGGCCGGAGGCAATGGAGTAGGCGAAACCCCAGCCGGTGCCGGTGGTGACGGCGAGGCAGATCGAGGCGACGCCAAGGCACATCCACAGCCACGGGCTGCTGGTGGCGACCGTGTCCGCGGGCCAGGCGGCCGGCCAGGTGATCAGGCCGAAAGTGACCACCGTCACGTAGGAGAGCGAGAAGGAGCGCAACTGCCACCCGACGAAGCTGGCGATCATCATGCCGATGCTGGCCAGCACGATCCCGCCGCCGACGATGACCATCCACCACGGTGCGAGGTAGGCGATCTGGTCGGTGGCAGCCAGCGCTGCCGGAATCAGCGTTCCGAGGCAGAAAAGCGCAACACCCCGGTCGACCCAGGCCGACAACTGCGAGGTCTTGGGTTTTGCGTTCACGCCGTTGCGCCCCAGTCCACGAGACCGTCCACGTCGTACTCGCCGGCGGGCCACACAGCCCGGATGATGCCCGCTGCTGCCAGCGCCTTGCGGCAGCCGGGACAGGGCGGGTCGGTGATGTAGGCGGTGGTGCCCTTGGTGTCCCTGGTCGCGAACAGCAGGGCGTTCATCTCTGCGTGGATCGCGATACAGAACCCGGGCGTGCCGGGACGGTCATAGTCACCGAGGCCGGGGACGGCCTCGTAGTCGAGCTGGCCCCGCGGGCACGCGCCCTCGAGGCAGTCGGGACGCCCGGAGGCGGCCCCGTTGTAGCCGGTGGCGATGATCCGCTTGTCCAATACGAGCACCGCGCCCACCCTTCGGCGGGTGCATTTGGCGCGGCGGGCTACGGCACCGGCGATGGTGAGGAAATAGTCATCCCATCCCGGCACCACATGCTGGCTCATTGGCACCCTCCACCTTCCTGCGAGCATTGTCTCAGGAATGTCCAGAGGTTATCTCCTTGGGCAGGATGTCCTTAGCCGAGGAAGGCGTTTGAGAACGCCGGTGCCGGATCCACCTTTGCTGCCGTGAGCCCCTTCGCAGCCATGAAGTCGGCCATCGCGGTCCACTGCGCGGCGTCGAGCCGGCCATCGACGGTGCCGCCTGGGCCCGTCCACAGGGGCAGGGTCGCGGTAAGGGTGGCCCTGGCGGACTCCTGCGCCGCGGCGACCGAGATCCCCGGGACGTAGGCCGCTGACACCGTCATTGCCCGGTCGGGGTCGGCGACAACCGACGTGATGCCGGCCAGCATGCCGGCGACCACTGCCTTCACCGCTGCGGGGTTGTCCTTTGCATAGGCGTCGGTTGTGATCAGGCAGATGCCCACCAGCGGAACCTCCCCCTCGGCGATCGGCAGGCTCCTGGTCGCGAACCCGGACTGGGCGAACTGCACGGCATCGTTGTTGCTGAAGCCGACGATCGCGTCCACCTTCCTGGTGGTCAGGGCAGCCTGCTGGGTGTAGCCGATCTCCTGGACGGTGACATCGGCCGGGGTGAGGCCGGCGGTCTGCAGGGCGACCTGCAGCCCGAACCAGCTCTCGCCGTACTTGCCGGGAACCCCGATCTTGCGCCCCTTGAGCCCGGCAAGCGTGGTGATACCGGAGTCGGCGGCCACGATGATCACCACCGGATAGCTGCGGTAGTACGCAGAGACGGCGACGAGTTGCAGGTCTGGGGAGCGGGCCTGCAGCAGCTCGTCGCCACCAGCGATGACGAACTGTTCCTCGCCAGCGGCGAGGGCCGTGAAGAGCCCCTCGGAGGCGCCGTGGTGCCGCAGTGCCGGCTTCACGCCGGCGGCGGTGAACATGCCGTCGGTCTCTGCGACGTAGAACGGGCTGAACTGCACGTTGGGGATGTAGGTCAGGCCGATCGTCGGGGTGGCGAGTGCCGCCGCTGACGACGGGCTGCCAGACGGGCTGGCCGAAGGAGTGGTCGCCGTTGACGTGGCGCAGCCTGTGGCGGCCAGCGCGAGGGCCATGGTGGTCCCGGCGAGGAAGGTGCGACGGTTCATCACTGTTGTTCGTCCTTCAGTCGAGTGACTCGATGATCCGGGAGCGGCGCTCCCAGAGCTGGATGAGGGCGTACGCCCCGGACGCGACGGCGCAGAGCACGATGATCGTCGCGAACATGCCGGCGGTGTCGACGGCCGCCCGCTGGACGGTGAGGACGGTGCCGAGCCCCGAACCGCCCATGACCATCTCACCGACGATCGCACCCGTGATGGCGAGGGTGACGCCGTTGCGCACGCCGGCGAGGATCGTCGGCAGCGCCATCGGCATCTCCACCTGGGTGAGCAGGGCCCACGACGAGGCACCGTCGATGCGGCCGGCGTCAACCACGTCGTGGTCGACGTGCTTGAGCCCGACCACGGCTGAGACAAGGATCGGGAAGAACACGATCAGCGCGCAGAGGACCATCACCGGCACCAGCCCGTAGTCGAGCCAGAGCACCAGCAGCGGTGCGATGGCGATGGCCGGGATGGCCTGGGTGGCGCCGAGGAACGGGTGGACGGCAGCAGCGGACCACGGTGAACGGTGGATCAGCACGGCGAGCGGCAGCGCGACGATGATGCCGAGCACGGCACCACCGAAGGCCTCGGCCAGCGTGAAGCCGAGGTAGGCCCAGTAGCTGGAATCGGTGAGGTCGGTCACGAGGCGAACAGCCACGGCACCCGGCGTCGGCAACAGGGCGGAGCCCTGCCCTGCCGTCACCAGCCAGCCGCTGAGCAGCACCACACCCAGCAGCACCGGGGCGAGTACCTCGCGCTTCATTCCACCTCCGCCTCAGGCACCGGGGCGGCATGGGATGCGCGAACGGGTGTTCCGGCACTCGTCCCGAACAGGGGCGTGCGTCAGAACACCGCGTGCTGCCTCCCATCCGGACTTTCACCGTCGGTCCCGGAGTTCCACCAGGTCAACCGTCCAGCTTTCGCTGGACGGGTCGCGGACTATCACCGCCGGTTCGGACTTACACCGACCCCGGAGCACGTTCTGTGGAAAGTCTAGCCCTCACCCGGGTCCACTGTGCGACGGCTGTCCCGCCGGGGGTACGGGACGGAGGACACTAGCCGCGTCCGGCTCGAGTGGGCCGATGCGAGCAGAGAGGACCGCCATGCGGGTCGCCGTTCCTTCCGAGGTCAAGAACCACGAGTGCCGGGTGGCGATCACCCCCGTCGGAGTCGCCGAACTGGTGGCGCACGGCCACGAGATCTACGTCCAGGCGGGTGCCGGCCTCGGCTCGGCGATCAGCGACGAGGAGTATGTCGCGCAGGGTGCCCGGATCATCGCTACCGCTGAGGAGACCTGGGCGATCGGCGAGCTGGTGCTCAAGGTCAAGGAACCGGTGGCGGCTGAGTTCGGGTACCTCCGCGACGACCTCGTGTTGTTCACCTACCTGCACCTCGCAGCCGACCCGGCCGGAACGGAAGCGCTCCTGAATGCCGGAACGACCGCGATCGCCTACGAGACCGTCCAGCTGCCCTCAGGCCTGCTGCCGCTGCTGTACCCCATGTCGGAGGTGGCCGGCTGCCTCGCCCCGCAGGTCGGCGCGCACGCGATGATGAAGGCTGAGGGCGGACGCGGCGTCCTGATGGGCTGCGTCGGTGGCGTCGCCAACGCCAAGGTGGTGGTGCTCGGCGGCGGGACGGCCGGCCAGAACGCCGCCAACGTCGCACTCGGCATGGGGGCCGACGTGACGATCCTGGACACCGACCTGGACAAGCTGCGCTCCACCTTCTGGCGCTACGACAACCGCGTGCACCAGATCGTGTCGTCGCGGCTGAGCATCCGTGAACAGGTACTGGCAGCCGACATGGTGATCGGCACGGTCCTGATCCCCGGCGCGAAGGCGCCCAAGCTGGTGACCAACGAGCTGGTTTCGGCCATGAAGCCGGGCTCCGTGCTCGTCGATGTCGCCATCGACCAGGGCGGCTGCTTCGAGGATTCCCATCCGACCACCCACGCCGACCCGACCTTCATGGTTCACGACTCGGTCTTCTACTGTGTCGCGAACATGCCCGGCGCCGTCCCGAACACCTCGACCTGGGCGCTCACCAATGCCACTCTCGCCTACGCGGTGCAGCTGGCCGACAAGGGCTGGAAGCGGGCGTTGAACGAGAACCACCCGCTTGCCCTCGGCCTGAACACCCACGCAGGTGAGATCACGTACCCCGCCGTCGCCGAAGCCTTCGGACTCTCCTGTACCAGGGTCGACGGACTGCTCGACTGATCCTGACCATGTTGCTGCGTGAGGTCCGGCTGGTGCCGCTCGGCCGTCCGGTGCCGGACGGCGTGGTGGACGTGCGGCTCGACGGCGGCCTGGTCGTCGCCGTGGGGCCGGCCCTGTCGCCGGCCCCCGGTGAGCCCGTCCTCGACGGTGGCGGTCGCTGGCTGATCCCCGGGCTCTGGGACGCCCACGTGCACCTCGGCCAGTGGGCGCGCCAGGGCACCCGGCTCGACCTCGCCGGCACGACCAGCCTCGGGGAGGCACTGCACCGGATCGTGGTCGCGCCGGCCGGCGCCGACCTGCTGGTGGGGGGCGGTTACCGGCCAGCCACCTGGGGCGAACCGCCAACGGTGGCCTCCCTTGACGACGTCACGGGCGAGCGTCCGGTGGCGCTGGTGAGCGGTGATGCCCACGCCGGGTGGCTGAACTCTGCCGCGCTTCGACGGTTCGGACTCCCCGAGCGCACCGATCCGCTGACCGAGGCTGCGTGGTTCGCGGTGCTGCCCGCCGTGCTCGCCGCGGAGGACGCCCAGGTGGGCCCTGGCGCGTACACCGCTGCACTGCAGGCGGCCGCAGCGCTCGGCGTTGTCGGCGTCTGCGACTACGAGTTCGAGCCGGGTTTCGCTGCCTGGCCTGCCCGCTACGCAGCGGTCGGCGTGCCACTTCGGGTGCGCACCTCGACCTACCCTGTCGACCTGCCGGCAGCGCTCGCCGCCGGCCTGCGGACGGGATCACTGCCGGACCCGGATCAGCCACTACTGACCATGGGCTCGCTGAAGATCATCTCCGACGGCTCCCTGAACACGCGCACCGCCCACTGCTGCGAGCCGTATCCCGGCGGTGGCCACGGTGTACAGAACGTGGCAGCGAGCGAGCTGGCCGCACTGCTGGCACGGGCGAGGAGCTCCGGTCTCGAGGTGGCCCTGCACGCCATCGGCGACGCTGCCATTGCCCTTGCCCTGGTCGCTTTCGCCGAAACCTCGGCGACGGGCAGTATCGAGCATGCCCAGCTGGTGGGGGCACACGACATCGCCCGGATGGCATCCCTCGGCCTGACTGCCAGCGTCCAGCCGGCGCACCTGCTCGACGACCGGTCGGTCACGGAAGGGATCTGGGGCGAGGACCGGGCCGCTCGCAGCTTCCCCCTGCGGGAACTGGTGGACGCCGGCGTCCGGCTCGCGCTGGGCTCCGACGCTCCGGTGGCACGGCTCGATCCCTGGCTGGGGATGGCGGCCGCCGTCCACCGGGGCGAGCCCGGCGATGCGCCCTGGTATCCCGAGCACTCCCTCACCGCAGCGCAGGCTCTTGCCGCGAGCAGCGGCGGCCTCGGCACGGTGCGACCCGGTCAGGTCGCCGACCTCGCCCTGCTCGACGCGGATCCGCTGGCGCCCGGCGGTCCCGCCGAGATCGCCCAACGCCTGCGCGGTATGCACGTCGCCGCCACCATCGTGGCCGGCCAGGTCGTCCACGACGCCCGCTGAGCTCAGGTGCAGGGGGTCGGCGTCGGCAGGTCGGCCGAGGCGGCGAGGCGCCCGGCGAGGCGGGACGCGGGAATGCCGAGGGTGACGATCTGGCTGCTGTCGCGTCCGCCGCGGCCGGGGATCTGGGCGCTCACCATGCCGTGCACCTGCCCGGTGGCATCGACGACCGGCCCACCACTGCTCCCGGTGCGCACCTGGGCGTCGATGACCACCAGGTCCTGCAGCGTGTGGCCGTCCAGGACCACTGTGCCGTCCACGGCCGTGACCCGGGCAAGGGTGGTGCGCGACTCGTGCTCCGCGAGCGGGTAGCCCACGACGACCACCGGTTGTCCCGCGGCGATCGGTGCCGCCGCCAGCGCGAGCGCCGGTGGCAGGTCGCCTCCGACGCGCAGGATCGCTGTGTCGTCAGTGGCGTCGACGACCACGACTTCCGCGGCCATGGGGTCCTGTCCGGGGAACCGGAGCTCGACCGTCCGGGCGCCGGCGACGACATGGGCAGCAGTCACCACCAGGTCCTCACCGGCGACGAACGCTGACCCGATCGGCTCACCGCCGGAGCAGCTCGTCCCACCCACCTTGGCCACCGACAGCGACGCTGCGGCAATCACCTGCTCGAACGGCGCCCCGTCCACCGGACGGGCCGGCAGCAGCGGTGGCGAGAACAGGGCGCAGCCGCCGACCGTCAGCGCGCACGCTGTCAGTGCGACGGCACGGACTGCTCGGCGCATCACGGCCGAACCGCGACCAGGCCGTGGAAGAACACGTCGAGCAGGTCGGCAACGGTGTCCGGTCCGGCGTTCGGGCCGGTGCCCGGCGGAGCGAAGAAGGGGTACAACATGCCCAGCAGCAGCCACACCACCAGGCCGGGATCCTTGCTCCGGAAGGCACCTCCGGCCGTGCCCTCGGCGATGATCTCCTGCAAGGGTCCGATGAAGCGGGCCCGGTAGTCGGCACCGAAGGCGGCGCGTTGCTCAGGCTGGAGCTGGCCGACCTCATGCATGGCGAGGCGCATGATCGCCCGTTGCTCCGGCGGCAGGGCGAACAGCTGTTCCACCAGCCAGCGGAGCCGTGCCTCACCCGCACCGTGGCCGGCGCTGGCCTCGACGACCTCAGCGATCTCGGCGAGGTAGCTGATGAAGATGGCGTTCAGCAGGTCGGACTTGCCGTCGAAGTGGTAGTACAGGGCTGCCTTGGTGATGCCGCAGGCCTGTGCGATCTCCCGCATGGCCACACCCTCGTACCCACTGTGCACGAACAGCGACGTCGCGGTGGCGACGATCCGCTCACGCATGCGAGACCTCGCCCGCCTGCGCCGGTCGCACCTCTGCTGCCCGCGACTTCAGCAGCGTCGCTGCGCCGAGCAGCACGATTCCCAGCACCCCGATCATGGTGAAGGCCGCGTTGTAGCCGGCGGACGGGGTGGTGCCGGACGCGGCAACCGCCCCGACGACGGCGCTGCCGAGCAGCTGGCCCATGCTCGTGAACGTTGCCACGAGGCCCTGCGCTGCAGAGCGTTCGGTGGCCGTGGTCTCGTTGAGGGTGACGTAGCGGATGGGTGCACCCAGCAGTGCGGACATCCCCAGCCCGATCAGGGCGCCGGAGAAGATGAACATGCCCAGCGAACCGCTGGTGGCGCCGAGGGTGAACATGCCGACGGTCATCACGGCCACGCCGCTGAGGATCACGACCTTCGAACCGAGCCGGTCCAGCAACCGTCCGGCCAGCGGTGATCCGACGCTCAACGCCAGGACGACCGGCATGAGCAGGTAGCTCGCCACCGACGGCGCCACGCTGAGCGCTGCGACGGCCAGCAGTGGCATGAACACCAGGCTGGCCTCGCCGAGCCCCGCGCCTGCTGTGAGCGCGTAGCCGACGGCGAGCTGACGGCGACGGAACAGGACCGTCGGGAACACCGGGTTGTCGGCAGTGCGCTCGATGAGCACCAGCACCACCCAGGCGACAGCCGAGGCGAGCAGCCACGGCCACACCCCGACGCCGGCGATGCTGGCCCAGAACCGGGTGGTGTCGATTGCGCCCAGCCCGTAGGCGAGGGTACCGAGCGCCGTGGCGAGGGCGATCATGCCGGGCCAGTCGAACCCGGCGCCGCCGGCCACCGGAGTGTGTGGCAGCAGCCGCCACGCCAACCCGACGACGACGGCGGCGATCGGGAGGTTGATCAGGAAGAGCCACTGCCATCCCAGCCCGAGCAGCAGGCCGCCGATGACCGGCCCGATGATGAATGCCAGCCCGAACACGGCCCCGATCAGCCCGAGCGCCCCACCGCGCTTGTCCGGCGGGAAGGTGTCCCCGATCACTGCGCTGGCCACGGGGAAGATGCCACCGGCACCGAACCCCTGGATGGCACGCCCTGCCAGCAGCAGGACGAACAGCCCGGTGCCGTGCGACAGCGCCACCACCAGCGAGCCGGCAGCGAACACCGACACGTCGAGTACGTAGATCGCGCGCCGGCCGAACAGGTCGCTGAGCTTCGCCATCAACGGCGTGCCGATCAGGTTCGCGAGCACGTAGCTGCTGAAGATCCAGGACGCCGCGCGGGAGTCCAGCCCGAACTCCGCCTGGATCGCCGGCAGGGCGGGCCCGACAATGGCGATGTCAAGGGCACCCATCAGTACGCCGACGAACAGCACGCCCAGGGTCCGGTTCCGCTGCCTGTCGTCCACGAGCCATCTCCTTACTTACCGGTCGGTAAGGAGTCTAGGCGCAGGGAAGTGCGTATTCCCAGCGAGGGCGGGCCGGAGGCAACCTCTGCGGAGAGGAGGAGTGGACATGCGAATAGCGATCCTGGGTACCGGGATGGTCGGACGGACCCTTGCGAGCGGCCTGCACGGCATTGGCAACGAGGTGGTCGTCGGCACGCGGGAACCGGCGGTAACGCTCGCCCGCGAGGGCACCGACGGCTTCGGTACGTGGGCGGCCGCCCATCCCGAGGTCGCCGTCGCCACCTTTGCAGAGGCTTCCGCCGGCGCCGGCCTCGTGGTCAACGCACTGTCCGGCGAGGCGTCGGCCACCGGCATCGAGGCGGCTTCCGTTGCGCCGGGGACGGTCCTGCTGGATGTGTCCAACCCGCTGGACTCGGCCAGCGGTTTTCCCCCGCCCCTGTTCGTGAGCAACACCGACTCCCTCGCCGAGCAGTTGCAACGCGCCCATCCCGACCTGCGGGTGGTGAAGAGCCTGCACACCATGACAGCCCACCTGATGACCGGACCCCAGGCCCTGGCGGGCGGCGCGTTCAGCACCTTCATCTGCGGCAACGACACTGCAGCCAAACAGCTGGTCGCCGGCATCCTCACCCAGCTCGGTCACTCCGACGTGATCGACCTCGGTGACCTCGCCGGCGCCCGCGGCACCGAGGCGACGATGCTGCTCTGGTTGCGGCTCTACCAGGTACTGGGCACCGCCGACTTCACCTTCAAGATCGTTCGCTGATCACAGCAGGGTGAAGCCTGGTGGCAGCCCGGTGCGCCCAGTCGCGGCCAGCAGCAGGGTCGAAGCCTGGCCGTTCACGATGGCAAGGTCGGAAACCAGCCCCAGCGCCAGCGCCGCAGGCCCGGGCGGCGGCTCTGCCGGGACGCCGAGCGCCACGGCCAGGTCGGCGGTGTGGACGACGAGCTCGAAGACGCGGGTCGGCAGGTAGTCGGTGATCCGCATGCCACCGGCAATGGTGGTGAGCAGCTCCGTCCCGGTAAGGCTGGCCACCAGCGGCAGCACCCGGGCCGCGATCTGAGCCACCGCAGCCACCGGGTCATCGCCGAGTGCTACTCCGGCGTCACGTCCGCGCTGGGCGACGGCGGGCCCGGCCGCGATCTCCCGGGTCGCCACGTAGTAGGCGACGGTCGACGCGACGTCGACGGCTTCGGCGGGCTGACCGAGGTACGCCTCAACGGTCAGCAGCGAGCGACTGGTGTGGCCGGCGAGGGCACGCACGTCCCACTCCCCCAGCCCCGGCTCGGACCAGCGGTCGCCCACCTGGGCGAGTACCTCGGCGTACCAGCGCGTGGCTTCTTCGAACGCGGCCTGTGTCGCCTGCCACTCGCGGCGGCCGACGTCAGCCGGGTTCATTCGGCCAGGACCACCAGCAGCGTCCGCGGCCCGTGGACGCCTTCGACCCGGATCAACTCGATGTCCGAGGTGGCCGACCCACCACTGATCCAGGTGAGCGGGTTGCCATCGCTGACGGCGCCGGCCAGCCTGCCGACGGCCTCAGGGACGTCGGAGACGACCTGGTCGGCGCGGACGACGACGAGGTGGGTGTCGGGCACGAGGGTGAGCGCCCGGCGACCCTGATCGGCGGCATGGTCGAGCACGATCGTCCCGGTCTCCGCGATCGAGACCGCCGACGCTGTCACAACAGCCTCGATGGCGTTCAGTTCCTGGTGCGACAGCTGCTGCGGTTCGTCGCGGTGGACGGTGATGCCCGCTGCGACGATCGCCGCGCGCCAGTCAGCATCCAGCCCTGCGGGTAGCGCGACCGAGCCAACCTCCGCTGCGACGAGCATCTCCGCGATCGCCCCGGCGACGCCGGATGTCGGCACTCGACGCACCACGGCCTTGTAGTCGACGGTCATCTCGACGAAGCGCTCAAGGATGTCGGGCATGGCCGTCGGCTTGCCGTAGACCCACGGGATGGGGACGTCGACGGCCGAATCGGGCTGCACCACGTCGCCGAGGGCCCCCCGGACGCGGGTGAGGATTTCTTCGCGGGCGTTCATGCCGATTCCCCTCTGTTCTTCTTCCACCAGGTCCGGAAGGACTCGGTCGGAGGCATGGGCAGGTCCCGTGCGTTCGTCCACGGCGAGGCCGGCCACGGCAGCGGCCCCAGGTGCGTCCGTCCCGGCAACACCTTTCCGACCAGCATCGCGACGCGCTGCACGAGTTCGAAGTGCTTGTGGTCAGAAAGCGCCCAGGCGCCAAGGGCGATCGCCGTCTGCTCGACCCCCACGTGATTCTTCTTCTGATCGGCGACCTTGTGTCGCATGTGGACGAGCATGTCCGGTATCGGGATCCGCACGGGGCAGACGTCGAAGCACGCCCCGCACAGGGTAGAGGCGAACGGCAGCGACTTGTCGATGTCCGACGTGGTGCCGCGCAGCTGCGGTGTCAGCACGGCGCCGATCGGTCCCGGGTATACCGAGCCATAGGCGTGCCCGCCGACGCGTTCGTAGACCGGGCAGATGTTCAGGCAGGCCGAGCAGCGGATGCAGCGCAGAGCCGCGCGACCGTCGGGGTCGGCCAGCACCTTGGTGCGGCCGTTGTCCATCAGGACGACGTGCACCTCCTGCGGCCCATCCCCTGGCGTGACGCCGTTCCACATCGAGGTGTAGGGGTTCATCCGCTCGCCGGTGGAGGATCGCGGAAGGAGCCGCATGAACACCTCGAGGTCAGCGACGGTCGGCAGCGTCTTCTCGATGCCGACAACCGAGATCAGGGTGTCGGGAAGGGTGAGGCACATCCGGCCGTTGCCCTCGGACTCGACGACGACGAGGGTGCCGGTCTCCGCGACGGCGAAGTTGGCACCGGAGATGGCAACCGTCGCGCGCAGGAACTTCTCCCGCAGGTGGGTGCGGGCGGCCCCGGCAAGGACCGCGGGCTCGTCGGTGAGATCAGCCGGCGCCGGGGTGCCGTAGAGCTTCATCTCCCGCAGGAAGATCTCGCGGACCTCGGACCGGTTGCGGTGGATGGCGGGAACCAGGATGTGGCTCGGCCGGTCGTGACCCAGCTGAACGATCAGCTCGGCAAGGTCGGTCTCCCAGGCGGCGATGCCGGCCTCCTCGAGAGCCTCGTTGAGGTCGATCTCCTGAGTGGCCATCGACTTGACCTTGACCACCTCATCGACGCCCTTGGCCTTCACCAGGGCGACGACGATGGCGTTGGCCTCCTCGGCGTCCCGTGCCCAGTGGACCTTGGCGCCGTTGCGTGTGAGGGACTCCTCGAGCTGCACCAGGTAGGTGTCCAGGTGGCGCAGGGTGCGGTTCTTGATCGCCTCTCCCGCGAGCCGGAGCTCCTCCCATTCCGGCACCTCGGCGACGCGGGCCACCCGCTTGGCCCGGATGGTTCCGGTGGCCTTCCGCAGGTTCTTGCGCAACTGCTGGTCACCCAGCTGCACCTTCGCATTCTTGGCGAACTTGGGCATGCCGATGTAGGTGCCGGTGGGCGGCGCAGGGGTACGACGGACGGCTTCGCTGGTCATCAGATCCCGCTTTCGGTGTGCGCGAGGAGTTCGGCGAGGTGCAAGGTCTTGATCCCGGCGTTCTGGCGGTGCAGCAGCCCGCCGATGTGCATCAGGCAGGCGTTGTCGCCGGTGACCAGGTATTCGGCGCCGGTGGACGCGACATGCCGGGCCTTGTCCCCACCCATGGCGACCGAGACGTCCGGGTTCTTCACGGAAAAGGTTCCGCCGAAGCCGCAGCACTGGTCGGCATCCGGCAGGGGCACCAGGTCGATCCCCTTGACCTTCTCCAGCAGCTGGTAGGGCCGGTCCCCCACTTTGGCGACCCGGACCGAGTGACAGGTCGGGTGGTAGGTGACGCGGTGCGGGAAGTAGGCGCCGACGTCGGTGACCTTGAGCACGTCGACGAGGAACTCGGTGAAGTCGTAGGTGCGGGCCACCACCTTGTCGACCTCCACCGCGAGGCCCTCGTCCTTGGCGTGGGCGGCCAGCATCGGGTGCTGGTGCCGTACGGCGCCGACGCAGGAGCCGGACGGGCCGACGATGTAGTCGTAGCCGGAGAACGCCTTCACGTAGTTGCGGACGTCGGGAATGGCGGGGTCGAAGTAGCCGGTGTTGGTGAACATCTGGCCACAGCAGGTCTGCTCCAGCGGGAACTCCACCGTGCAGCCGAGACGTTCCAGCACCGTCACGACGGCTTTGGGCGTGCCCGGGAACATCACATCATTGATGCAGGTCGCGAAAAGGGCGACAGTGAGACCTTCGGCTTGCATCAGTCCGGACTCCTTTGTACCGACCGCGGCCCGACCTATTGGTCAGACCAATAGGTCAAGTCTCGGCCCCGACCTCGCCGACGTCAAGTGTTCGCGGCGATCTTCGGCAACAATGAGGTCGTGGATGAGCGCGAAGGCCTGCACGCCTATCAGGTGGTGCTGCGCCATATCGAGGCCGGCATCCTCGCCGGAAGGTTCCATGCCGGCGACCAACTGCCTCCCGAGCGTGACCTCGCAGCGAATCTCGGGGTGGGACGCTCGGCAGTCCGGGAGGCCATGCGGGTTCTGCAGACGCAGGGACTGATCACCTCCAGCACCGGCCCTGGTCGCGGCACCCGGATCTCGCCGGCCCAGGGCAGCGCCCTTGCCCGGATCTTCCAGCTGCACTTCGCCCTCTCCGACACCGGGAGCGGCGACCTCACGGAGACGCGCGTCGCGCTCGAGCGGTCCTCATCTGCGCTTGCCGCCCAACGCGGGACGCCGGCGTCGCTGCGGCAACTGGACGCGGTCGTCGCGGCCATGGCCACGGCGGAGCAGATGGATGCCTTCAACCGGCTGGACACCGAGTTCCATGTGCTGATCGCCCGGGCTGGCCAGAACCAGCTGATCGCCGACCTCACCGTCGCCATGCGCCAGGCCGTCCGGGAGGCCATCCGGGACGCGTCCAGCTCCCTGCCCGACTGGCCGCGCTTCCGCGTCCAATTGCTGCGCGAGCACCGGGAGATCCTGGACGCGATCATGGCAGGGGATGCGACCGCTGCCGCGTCCCTGATGGAGGCCCACATTCGCGGCGCCTACGCCGTCCTGGGGATTCCCGCCGGGCCGCGCTCCTGAGTCAGGCCTCTGGCAGCCACACCCGCATCGTGCAGAGTCCGGCCTGCCCCCAGTCCTGGTAGGGGATGAGGGCGATCTGGCCCCCTGTCGATGACGGCACGTCGGCTGCCCCGTCGTAGGGCCAGGACCCCTCCCCTGCCGGCAGCCACCCGGCGGCGACGATGACGCGACCGTCTGCATAGCGCGGGGGTACCGCCGTGTTGACGACGAGGCTGTCGAGGTCTGCATCGGAGTCCGCCGGCAGTTCCGCGCAGTACACCAGCGGACCACGCTGCACGGCGACGCAGCCGCGGACGGCGTCCACGCGCGGGTCGGCATGGAGGAACACCGCAGCCATCGGCAGGTCGAGTTCGACGACGTCACCGGCGGCGAAGACTGCCGTCACCTCGGCCGTCGCGCCCGTGACCGCGCGCGTGGCGGTGTCACCGTTGGCGCTCCGATGGGTGAGGGTCGCGCCGTCGGTCCACGCCGGCACCCGCAGGCTGAGTGTCCACGGCCGGACGGCTGACTCGCGTATGCGCACCGTCACCGTGCCGCTGGCGGGATAGGCGGTCTCCACGTCGAGGGCGACCGGCGTCCCGTCAGGCAGGCTCGTCGAGACCGAGCACGTGGCGTACTGGTGCAGCTGGAGGCCGCCGTCGTCCACCGTCGCAAGGAACCCGGCGAGACTCGCCATCGTCCGGGCGATGTTCGGCGGGCAGCACGACACCTCGAACCACGGCGCCCGCAGGCTGGAGAACGCCCGGGGGGACGCAACGTCGGGGTCGGGCATGTCGCCGGGCGCCCGCCGGTGCAGGGTGTTGGTGTAGAAGAACCGGTCCCCATCGTGGGAGACGGCCGTCGCGACGACGTTGAAGAGCGTGCGCTCGATCAGGTCGGCGTAACCGCCACCGCCGGTGGCCAGCAGCAGCCGCCAGCTGAACATGATCGAGGCAATCGACGCGCAGGTCTCGGAGTAGGCCCGGTCGGGCGGCAACTCCCAGTCCTCGCCGAAGGCCTCGTCCTGGAAGTGTGAGCCCTGGCCGCCCGTGAGGTAGGTCCTCCGGGAGATCGTGCGGTCCCACACCCCTCGCAGGGTGTCGAGCAGCTCTGCGTCCCCGGTCTCGACGGCGACATCGACCGCGCCCGCAGCAAGGTAGTTGGCTCGCACGGCGTGCCCGCGCTGCACGGTGGCTTCACGGATGGGCAGGTCGTCCTGGAGGTAGGCGCGGCCCCACTCGGGCTCAGGCAGGACGTGGTGGCCCCGCCGTTCGATGAACAGCTGTGCCTGGTGCAGGTAGCGCTGCTCGCCGGTGACCCGGCTCAGCTCGGCAAGGCCGACCTCCACCTCCGCATGCCCGCACACGGACTGGATACCGTCCTCACCGAAGACCTCGCAGACCAGGTCGGCGGCGCGGCAGGCGATGCCGAGCAGGCCGTCATCGGCTCCGGGGGCTGTGCGCTCCCGTGCCACGGCTGCCTGGAACAGGTGGCCGAGGCAGTAGAGCTCGTGACCCCAGACGAGGTCCGACCAGCGGGCCTGCTGTCCGGGGCGTCCGAACGCGGTGTTCAGGTAGCCGTCCGGCTCCTGGGCAGCGGCCACCCGCGCCACGAAGCGGCGGAAGGTCGCCTCCAGCGCTGCGTCGGGACGGCGGAAGAGCTCCCACGCCGAGCCCTCGAGGAACTTGTAGATCTCGGAGTCGGCGAACTCCCTCCCGCGCCTTCCCTCGGGCAGGGCGCCGGCAGCAGCGAGGTCGTAGTTGCCGATCCAGCCTTCCCGCTCGAGCCAGTGCGCGATGTGCGGAAGCGTGGCGGCGGCATTCGTCTCCTGGCGCTGCGACCAGAAGCCGCCGGTGATACGGACCTCGTCCAGTCCGAGCGGGCGCAACCGGCCCGTGCTCGGGTGGACGGGGGTAGCGGGCACGCGTGTGGTCAACATTGGGTCAGCCCTTCAGAGCGCCGGACATGAAGCCGCGCACATAGTGACGTTGGAGGAGGAGGAAGAGGATGCAGCACGGCAGCGCAAGGATGACCACGCCGGCTTCGGTAGCGCCGTAGTCGACGATGCCCTGCACCTGCACCCGGAGGTTGGCGATGGCCAGCGGCAGCGTCATCAGGTTGCTGTCGTTGATCAGGATCAGCGGTGCCATGAAGTCGTTCCAGGCCGCGAGGAACGCGAACAGCCCGACGGTGATCAGGCCCGGCTTCACGGCAGGGAGCAGCACCCGCCACAGGACCGCGAACGAGGAGCAGCCGTCGACGAGCGCGGCTTCGTCCAGCTCCTTGGGGACCGACTCGAACGAGATCCGCATCATGAAGATCGAGAACGGCAGCTGGAACATGGTCAGCACCAGCGACACCCCCACGAGCGAGTTCTGCAGCCCCACGCGGGTCAGCAGCACGTACAGCGGGATCAGGAGGGTGGCGTAGGGCACCATCAGGATCGCCAGCGTGCCCATGAACAGGATGTTCTTGCCGGGGAAGGTGAACCGTGCAAACGCGTAGCCCCCGAAACCGGAGATCAGCAGGGTGAGCAGCACGGTGAGCAGCGACACGAAGGTGGAGTTGTACAGGTAGGTCCAGATACCGGCCTGGTAGTTCGCAAGGGTGATGTAGTTCGCGAAGCCGAAGCCCTCCGATTGCGCTGTGCCTGCCCGGGGCGACACCGAGGCCACCGACGTCCAGACCAGCGGGAAGAGGAAGAGGATCGCCAGGCCACCGGTGAACACGTAGTACGGGGTGCGGACGACGCCGGCCAGCAGCGGCGACGGACGCCGGACGGTCGCGGCGGGGCGTTCGGTCAGGGTGGTCATGGTCACTCGTCCTTGTCCTTGGCGAAGGCCCGCAGTTGCACGGCGTTGATGACCACCAGTGCGACGAGCGCGAACACCGACAGTGCCCCGGCGACACCGAGGTCGTTCTGGCCCTGGAACGCGACGCTGTAGATCAGCTGCACGACGGTGATCGTCGAGTTGTCGGGGCCACCCTTGGTGAGGATGTAGAACTGCTCGAAGGCGAGCAGGGAACCCGTGACACACATCACCGTTGTGAGGGCCAGCGTCGGCTTCAGCAGCGGGAGCGTGATGTAGCGGAAGTTCTGCCACACCGAAGCCCCGTCAACGCGCGCAGCCTCGAACACGTCGGTGGGGATGCCCTGCAGACCCACCAGCATGAGGAGCATGTAGAAGCCTGCGTAGCGCCACACGATCAGGAAGGTGGTTGAGAGCAGGGCCATGGTGGGGGTGCCGAGGAAGGAGACCCCCCAGCGGTCCATCATCTCGGCGAACGGGCCGGCGATCGGCGAGTACAGCACGTAGAACAGCAGGGACGCCGACGCCAGCCCCAGCGCGCTGGGCAGGAGGAACGACGTACGCAGGAACCCCTTCCAGCGGCTCGACTCCTGCACCAGCAGGCCGAGGGCGAGTCCGATCAGGATCAGGAGGACGGTGGCCAGCGCCGTGTACTTCAGCGTGAACACCACCGAGTCGGCGAAGAGCCGGTGGGTGAAGGCCTTGGTGAAGTTGGCAGGGAAGTTCCAGCCCTGGTTACCCGAGAGCAGTGGCCACTTCGACGCCGACATCTGCAGCACGAGCAACAGCGGAAGTATGAACAGCCCGATCACGAACAGGGCGTTCGGCAGGGCGTAGCCGACCCCACGCCAGGAGTTGCGCCGGCTGGCGACCGACGCTCCGGATCGTCGCCGGGATGCGCCGGCACGGATGGCGGCCGTGGGTGCGGACATGGTGAGGCCTTTCTGGTGCGGAAGGAGCGTTCCGGTTGCCGGGCGCTGGCGGGCGCCCGGCAACCGGTCGGTCACTGCTGTGCCAGGACGGCCGTGATCTGCTCGTTGTCCTTGTCGACGGTGTTGGCCTTGTTGAGGACCTGGTTGCGCACCATCGTCACCCACGGGCTGCCGACAGCGTTGTAGGCCTGCTGGAAGTTGAGCGCCACCGGGGTGCCGCCCTTGGCTGCGACCTCGTTGATGGTCACGACCCGGGGATCCTTCGCGGAGAACTCGTTGTTCGCGAGGTCGCCGCGGGAGACCGCGTCGTTGTCCTTGGCCAGCACGCCCACCTGGGCGTCCTCGCTCATCATCCAGGTGAGGAAGTTCACGGCCTGCGGGGACTTCTTCGAGTCCTTGGACACGCCGATGCCGTCGCCACCGACGAAGGTGGAGGCGCCACCGTCAACCCCGGGGATGCCGGCCACCCCGACGTCGAACTTGGTTGTCGAGGAGAGCAGGGTCGCCGGGTAGAACATGAGGCCGACCTTGCCCTCGGTGAAGCCGGCGGTCCAGGTCGGTCCGGCCTCGTCCTTCGACGACGGCAGTACCGCGCCGGAGGCCCAGAGGTCGGCCCAGGTGTCATAGATCTTCTTGGCGTTCGCGCCGTTCAGCAGCGACGCGGTGCCGTCCGGGCTCATCGGCTGGTCACCGGAGGCCCAGATGCTCGGGAACCAGGTGAACACCAGGCAGCCGCCGCAGTTCAGGCCGGTGGCTGTGCCGTAGACACCCGGCTTCTTCAGGTCCTGGATCTTCTTGGCTGCGGCCGCGTACTCCGCCATCGTCGAAGGCGCCTTCTCGGGATCGAGCCCGGCTTCGGCGAAGAGGTCCTTGTTCCAGAAGAGCATCGACAGGTCGAGCACGAACGGCAGCACGTATTCCTTGCCCTCGGACGTACCGGCGGCAAGGTGGCCCTTGTTGATGCTGTCCTTGAACGGCATCGCATCGATGTTGGCCGTCAGGTCCTGGAACAGGCCCTGCTTGATCCAGTTCGGCACGTACACGATGTCTGCGGCGAACAGGTCGGGCAGGCTGTTGGAGCCGGCAGCGGCGCCGACCTTCGCGACGTAGTCGTCGTTGGGCACGACGGTGAGTTGCACCTGGTTCTTGTGACTGGCGTTGTACGCCGCCACCAGCAGCTTCGCCTGCTTCTCCAGGGGTGCCCTTGTCCACAGGGTCAGGCTGGCGCCGTCATCTGTGCCGCCGGCGCTGACCGAGGCGGGGGCTGATGCCGACGGGACTGCGGTGGTGCCGCTACACGCGGCCAGGCCAAGCGCGAGGGCGCCGGCCGCGACCAGTCCGACGACGCCTCGCGCTCGTCGGTTCCTGAAGATACGCATCGTTTGAGCTCCTTGCTCTTCCTTGAGCGGGTTCCCCGAAACTTTCGAAACCCTTTTCGAGAACTCTACCTAGGGGATCTATGGGGGTCAAGGGGCTTCCTCAGGTATCGTTTTAGTAACGACCGGAGGAGGGTGCGATGCACGAGGGACAACCCGCATCGACCTACCCCGCCACGCTGAGCGAAGTCGCGAAGCTGGCCGGGGTTTCAGTGTCGACGGCCTCCAAGGCCATCAATGGACGCGGCGACGTCTCGGAGCAGACCCGCCGTCGCGTGGTGGAGACAGCCGACCGCATCGGCTTCACCCCCAACCAGCTGGCCCGCAGTCTCCTCGCCGGACGCACCGGAACTGTCGGGCTGCTCACGAGCGACCTCGAGGGGCGCTTCGTCCTGCCGATCCTGATGGGAGCAGAGGACGCCTTCGGCGCCGGCCAGGTGAACGTCTTCCTCTGCGACGCCCGCGGCGACTCGATCCGTGAACAGCACCAGCTGAAAGCCCTGCTGAACCGCCGCGTGGACGGCATCATCGTCGTCGGGCGCCAGACCGATCCGCGTCCCTCGCTGGGCCACGGGTTGCCCGTGCCGGTGGTCTACGCCTACGCCCCCTCCGAGGACCCGGAGGACGTATCGCTGACACCCGACAACGAGGCCGGGGGCCGGTTGGCGATCGAGCACCTGATCGCCTGCGGACGCTCCCGGATCGGGCACATCACGGGTGATCCGTCCTACGCCGCCGCGCAGGATCGCGCCGTCGGAATCCAGCAGGCCCTCGAGTCCGCAGGACTGGAGTTGCAGGGCGAGCCGATGTTCTCGGAGTGGTCCGAGCGCTGGGGACGCGACGCCGCGGCGATGCTCCTCGAACAGCACCCAGAAGTGGACGCGATCGCCTGCGGCTCGGACCAGATCGCCCGGGGCGTGCTGGACACGCTGCGCGACCTCGGCCGTCGGGTACCCGAGGACGTCGCCGTCATCGGCTTCGACAACTGGGAAGTGCTGACGACGAACGCCCGTCCGGAACTGACCAGCATCGATGCCAACCTGCAGCAGCTCGGCAGGGAATCGGCACGCGCCCTGTTCCAGGCGATGGGTCCCGATCCGGCGGCGGGCTCCCACGGCGTGCGGCAGTTGCCGGTGCGCCTGGTCATCCGGGGTTCGACGATCGCCCGCCGCTGACCCCTACTCGACGGTGTCCTCGTCTGCCTGGCCGAGGCCGTGGCGCAGCGGGTCGGGCTCGTCGGACTCGGCGACGGGTGCGGTGTCCTGGGTGTTGTCGGCGCCGAGCCCGAACTCGGTGCCCTCCTCGATGGTGGCGTCGTAGGTGGAGCCGCCTGCGGTGCCGAGGCCGTGCTCCAGCTGGTCTCCACCAGCTTCCGGTAACCGCGGGGTGACCGGGGTGTCCTCGTCGCCGAGACTTGTGCCCTGATCGGACTCCAGCACAGTCACGTCGTCATCGTTGTCGCGGTACGCGTCGGCTACGTCTGCCATTGTTCCTCCTGATTGGTCGTTGCCTCACAGGTACCCGCAGCCGCCTCCGGCCACACAGCTCTGCTCAGAAGTGCCCGGTGGACCAGACCTTGCCCGACGGGGCAACCAGCTCGACCGCGACGGGCGCATCGCCACTGACCGGAACCAGCCAGGCGCCGGACGCCTGGGAAGCGCCGTACTCGCTGGTCAGGACCCACCTGCCGCCACTGGTGCGCCCGCCGTCCTTGCCGACAAGGAAGCACTCATAGCTCATCCCCGGCTTGCCTGTCGTGACGTTCAGCAGCACGAAGGTCTGTCCCCTGCTGGTGGTGATGCCGGCCGAACCGACGGCCTCGCCGGTGGACGTCAGCAGTTGGGTGGCAACCGGAGCGTGGTCGGAGCCGTTGACGACAGGACGGGACAGTCCACCCACGACGGCGAGCGTGCCACCGATACCGGTCAGGAGGCCCACCAGGACTCCGGCAGCGACCAGCAGGAGCCGGCCACGAGGCATGCGGACGCGTGCGCCCGCTGACGGGCCCATGGCTGCGACGACCCGTCCGGAGAAGCCCGGCGGCGGCGCGATGGCCGGCGATGCGGCGAGGGCCTCGGCCAGCCCGTCGGACAGGTCGGCGTACTCGTCCCGGCAGGGGGCGCAGGTGCTCAGGTGGTCGATGAGCCGGGCCTGCTCGGCGGGCTCAATGTCGGCGAGCGCCAGCGCGAGCAGCGCCGCATCCTCCGGGTGCCAGTCAGTCACGTTCCGCCTCCATCGCCGACCGCATCCGCCGCAGGCCGGTGCGAATTCTCGTCTTCGCCGTGCCCAGTGGGATGCCTTCGTAATCGGCCACCTCCGTCACGGTACGCCCCCCGATCACGGCCAGCACGACCGCGCGGGCCTGCTCCACGGGCAGCTGGGCGAGCCGCTCCGCGGCCGCCATCGCCTCGATCCGTCCGCCGCTGCCGTCCGGCGCGCCACCGGCCAGCGTCGTGGTGATCAGCAGTTCCAGCTCACCGGACTCCAGGGGGAACGACCGGCGTGCCCTGATCGCGTCGATCGCGAGGTTCCGGGTGATCGTCAGCAGCCAGGTGAGCACCGAACCGCGGCGGGCATCGTAGTTCCCGGCAGCCCGCCAGGCCCGCAGGAAGGCCTCCTGCGCCACGTCCTCTGCCAGGGCCCGGTCATGGGTGATCGAAACGGCGAGGCCGAAGACGGGTCCCTGGAAGCGACGGACAAAGGCAACAGCCGCGGCCTCGTCGTCCACGGCGAGCGCACTCATCAGGGCGGCGTCCGGTGCCCGGTCGGCCAACGAGAAGACGCTCACATCATCAGATACGGGCGAATCGCCGGAACGGATTGCGGCGGGCCTCAATCCAAATCGGAACCTGGGCCGTATCACCTCGTGAAGACCACCCATCGGCAAGGAGGACTCAATGTTCGCACGATCCCGCATTGCGCTGGCAGTGGCACCGGCAGCGCTCGTCATACTGCTCAGTGCCTGCAGCGCGCCGGCCACCCCGGCCGCACCGGCGACGACGGCGGCAAGCTCCGCCCCGGCGTCCAGCGCTCCGGCCTCCACCGCTCCCGCATCCTCCGCACCGGCGTCCGCCGACGCGGCCACGCTCGCCCTCGGCACCGCGGAGACCAGCCTCGGCACCATCCTGGTTGACGGCAAGGGCATGACGCTCTACATGTTCACCAAGGACACCCAGGGCAGCAACGCCAGCGCCTGCACGGGCCAGTGCCTCGTCGCCTGGCCGCCACTGTTCGGGAAGCCCACGGTCGGCACGGGCGCAGACGACTCCAAGCTCGGTTCGTTCGCACTGCCGGACGGCAGCATCCAGGCCACCTACAACGGCTGGCCGCTGTACTACTGGAAGGACGACGCGAAGGCGGGCGACGTGAGTGGCCAGAAGGTCGGCGGTGTCTGGTTCGTGCTGGACCGCGACGGCGACCCGATCAAGAAGTAGCCATGTTCATCTTCGGCCTGCCGCTGCACCCCCTGGTGGTGCACGCAGCCGTGGTGCTGATCCCGTTGGCCTGTCTCGGGGCGCTGGTCGTGGTGGTGTCCTCGCGTGCTCGTGAGCGGTTCGGATGGTTGACGGTCGCCTTCGCCGTGGCAGCGGCGGGGGCGGCCGTCACAGCGAGGCTCTCGGGCGAGGCGCTGGCCCAGAGCCTCGGAGGGATCGAGTCGCTGATCGCCACACACCGTCAGTGGGGCGAACTCGCGCCCTGGCCAGCGGTCGCACTGGCCATCATCCTTCCGGCAGGGCTGCTGATCCGCAGCCGCTCGAAGCCGGCCTGGGTGGCGGCCGTGGGACTCACCGTCCTCGCAGCCGTCGCCGGCCTCGTCCTCGTCGCCCTCACCGGCGACGCCGGAGC
>JBBRIY010000002.1:0-31269 GCA_038220215.1 Propionibacteriales bacterium | reverse complement strand
CGCAGCGACCACGACAACCGCTGCAGCGGCCGCCACCCACCGTCGACCTGAGCCAGCCGTGCTGCCTCGGGTCTGCGGATTGCTCATGATGTCCCCGGCATCGAGCGGGGCGACCGGGATCACCAGGTCGTCCGCCCTGCGAAGGCTTTCGCGGATCTTCTGTTCGAACTCACTCATCGGACACCAACCCCTCGAGCTGCTTTCGCATCGCTGCTACCGCGCGATGCACATGTGAACGCGCGGTCGCTTCCCGGCAACCGAGTGCTTTCGCGACATCGGCGAAGCTCAGGTCGCGGTAGAACCGCAGCACCACTGCCGCCCGCTGGATCGGTGGCAGTTGCCCGCACAACGTCCACAACCGGTCGGCCTCCACGATCCGGGCGGACGCATCGTGGGTGACCGGGGCCTCATCAAACACGGAGACGTCGGCAACCGAATCACTGCGGCGTCGACGCACCACCGCGAGGCAGGCGTTGACCACACAACGCGAGACATACGCCTCAAGACCTGTACCGGCGGGCAACTTCGACCAGCGGGGATACAGGGCGGCGAAGGCATCTTGCACCGCATCCCTGGCGTCGTCCCAGTCGCGGGTGATCAGCCAGGCCAACCGAAGCAGGCCCGGCGAACGCGCCTGGACGTAACTCTCGAAGGAGACCTCGGGTCCCGCCTCCACAGCTACTCCCACCCGCATCACGCCCGTCACGCTCACACAGAGAAGAAGTCTGCGCGGGGCGGATTCGTTGCAGCCCGCCGGACGCGGTCCGGCCTACTGGCCCTCGCCCGACTCGATCCTACGCAGGATGGCCATCACCTGATGGAGGTCCTCAGACAGGTCTGACGCGCGGCCGGCGCCGTCAATCTGGACGAAGTCGGCCTGGGTGGGGTGCATCTGCATCCGCGACGTACCGTCGTGCGACACCCATTCGGTTGCCGACATGGTGAAGCCGCCCACCGTCCGGCTGTGTGTCCTGGTCCAGGTGCCGCCGACACGGTCGAGCTGCCAGGCATGCCGGGCGCTATCTGCGGTGCACCACCACGGGCAGAAGGGTAGATCGATGCTCGCCTTGACACGTGGGGTCGTGATCGTGCTCATGCGTTCCTCGCCTTCGTTGGCCAAGACTGCACGGGATGCCTGTGGGGGTGGGTAGGCGCCCGTGACGATGTGGACTCCATCCTCGTCCCGCGGGATGGCGGGAGGATGAACATCCGTCCTCACGTCGATGAACGCCATTCGACCACTGAGAGCATGATATGGCGGTCGGCCGTCCCTGATTTCATCAAGCACCATTCGCTGGACGCTGTGCATTCCCGAAGTAATTCGCCAATGGATTCTTCGGAAGCTCCTGCGACGAGGAATTGACGCAGTCCACTCACTGCCACACCTAGCCACAGGGCTGGACCGGGCATCCTGTCAGCCTTTGTTCCGGACCGGCCGGACCGTCCACATTCACCTCCTGTTCATCTGCGGCGCGCCTGAGAACCTCCCTTGGATATTCACAGGAATGTCTTGATCCGTTCATCTGGAAACAGGGTTGTATTCGGGTGTCCCAGTGAAGGATGAGCAACGTCACGCACCAACCGGTCGTGCGAACCTGGGGGGGTTTGATGGCAAGCAGACTCATGCTGGCAGGTCTCCCCAAGGACGTTGCAGAGGCTGGCCAGGAGTCCGCAATCACCGCCGAGCAGGACGTGAAGCGCGCCATCGTGAGCCGCGATCCCGCCAGTGACATCATCTTCCGTCGCACCGCCTTCGGCGCCGGCATCATCACCGTCGGCATCATGCTGGCCGTGGGGCTCTTCCTCAGCCTCCGGGCTTCGGACGCCCTCCGGACTGCCGGCTGGTCGTTCCTCTACGTGCAGAACTGGGCGCCCGAGAGGCTCGACTTCGGCGTGGCCGCCGTGCTGTTCGGCACCGTCACCATCGCGCTGATCGCCCTGACGGTCAGCTTCCCCCTCTCGCTGGGCACGGCGTTGCTGCTGTCCGAGGCAGTGGACGGCAAGCTGCGAGGCTTCCTCGTCTCCCTCGTCGACCTGATGGCAGCCGTGCCCAGCATCGTCTTCGGCCTGTGGGGGGTCTACTTCCTGCAGGGAGCGATCATCCCGGTGTCGCGCTGGATCTCGATCTGGTTCGGCTGGGTGCCGATCTTCGCCGTCACCGATGCGTCCGGCCTGCCGTTCAGTGAAGCCAGCGCCTTCACCTCCTCTGCCTTCATCGCGGGCATTGTCGTCGGCTTAATGGTGGTGCCGACGCAGACCTCGATCATGCGCGAGGCATTCACCCGGGCACCGATGGGGGAGCGCGAGGGTGCCTACGCCCTAGGCGCCACCCGCTGGGGCATGATCCGCGCCGTCGTCCTCCCGTTCGGCAAGGGCGGCATCATCGGCGGCACCATGCTCGGCCTCGGCCGGGCACTGGGGGAGACGATCGCGGTCTACATGATCATCTCCCCGATCTTCACGATCAACTGGCAGGTGCTGAAGACCGGCACCAACTCGGTGTCTGCCCTGATCGCCCTGCGCTACGGCGAGGCGAGCGAGTTCGGGCTTTCGGCCCTGATGGCAGCCGGCCTCGTGCTGTTCCTGCTGACGCTCGTGATCAACTTCACCGCCTCGTCCATCGTCGCCCGGTCGCGGTCAGGAGCGGAGAGCGATGACTGATCTCTCCGAACGCACCATGCTCACCTCGACCGCGCGAACCAGTCTCAACGTCACCACCGACGGCCCGGACGGCCCGCGCCGCGACGTGCGCGGCATGACCTCGCGGCAGCGGTTCGAGCTGGTGGGCGGAGCGGCGGCTTCCATCGCGCTGGCGAGCCTGCTGTTCGGCTGGTTCGCACCGCTGTCCGGGGCGATCGGCTGGATGGCCGTCGCCTTCCTCGGCTTCCTCGCCCTGTACGTGCTGCTGGTCTCGCTCGACGCCGACAGCCAGGAGGCGACCGACCGGCTCGCGACCGTGCTGTTCGCCAGCGCAGGGGTGCTGCTCTTCGGCGCCCTGGTGTTCATTGTCGTCTACACGCTGGGCCGCGGCGCCGAGGCGCTCGTCCACGCCAACTTCTTCATCGAGACCATGAAGGACGCCGGCCCGCTCGACCCGCTGACCGTCGGCGGCATCAGCCACGCGGTGGTCGGCACCCTCATCCAGATCGGGATCGCCCTGGCCATCGCGATCCCGCTCGGCATCGGCACGGCGGTCTTCCTCAACGAGGTGGGCGGAAGATTCGCCCGGTTCGTCCGGACCGTCTCCGATGCAATGACGGCGCTGCCCTCGATCGTCGCCGGCCTGTTCGTGTACGCGGCGATCATCCAGGGCATCACGCACGAGAGGTCCGGCCTCGCCGCGGGCATCGCGATCACCGTGATGATGCTGCCGATCATCATCCGCTCCGCCGACGTGGTGCTGCGCCTGGTCCCCAAGAACCTGCGCGAAGCGTCCTATGCCCTCGGCACCTCCCGGTGGCGGACGGTGTGGCACGTCGTGCTCCCGACCGCGCGGTCCGGTCTGGTGACGTCGGTGATCCTCGGCACCGCCCGGGGAATCGGTGAGACCAGCCCCGTGCTGCTGACGTCCGGGATCACCGCTGCCATGAACACCAATCCGCTCACCGGTCCGATGATCTCGCTGCCCTTGCAGGTGTTCGACTTCGTGCGCTCGCCCGAACCCACCATGGTTGCCCGCGGGTTCGGCACGGCCGCCGTCCTGCTGGTGCTCGTGCTGACCCTGTTCATGATCGCCCGTGCCCTCGGCGGACGCGCCCCCGGCGACCTGTCCAACCGTCAGCGCCGGGCCACCCTTACCGCGTCCGTCCGTGAAGAGCAGCACTTCGCCGCACGCTCGGGCGACACACCCGCCCCGTCCCCACAGGCTCGCCGCGCGCACCGGCCGGCATCGACCCGTCCCCAGAACCACAGGGAGTCAGCATGATCCATCGTCGCTTCGCAGGGGTGGTTGCCGCCAGCGCAGCCTGCCTGTTCGCCGTCCTGGCCACGCCAATGGCTGTCGTTCCGGCCGCTGCCGCCACCTACTTCCCGATCACCGGTACCGGTTCCACCTGGTCTCAGAACGCGCTCGACCAGTGGCGCAGCAACGTCGCGAAGAACTACGGCATGACCATCAACTACAGCGGAGCCGGCTCCACCTCCGGCCGCCGTGACTTCATCGACGGGACGGTCGACTTCGCGATCTCCGAGATCCCGTTCCAAGGGCGGCCCGAAGATGGCTCAGCGCCGGAGAAGCCGACGCATGGCTATGCCTACATGCCGATCGTCGCCGGTGGCACGAGCTTCATGTACAACCTCAAGATCAGTGGCAAGCGGGTCACCAACCTGCGGCTGAGTGGGGACACCATCACCAAGATGTTCACCGGCGGGATCACCAACTGGAACGATGCGGCCATCCAGGCGGACAACCCGGCTCTGGCGATGCCGAACAAGAAGATCGTCCCGGTGATCCGATCGGACGGCTCCGGCACGACCGCCCAGTTCACGCTGTGGATGGCAACGCAGTACTCGTCGATCTGGCGAACGGGGATGACCTCCCAGTTCCCGAGTTTCGGCAACTCCAAGGCCCAGAAGGGCTCGGATGGCGTCGCCGGCTACGTCTCGCAGAACTATGGCGAGGGCGCGATCACCTACGTCGAGTACTCCTATGCCAAGAAGGCCGGCTTCCCGGTGGCCAAGGTGCTTAACAAGTCCGGGTACTACGTGGAACCCACGGCGTACTCGGTGGCCGTGGCGATGATGAGTGCGCGAATCAACACCGACACGTCGTCGTCTGCTTACCTGACCCAGATCCTGGACGGGGTGTACAACAGCACCGACAAGCGGGCCTACCCGCTGTCGAGCTACTCCTATGCGATCGTTCCGACCGAGGTGGCCGGGATCTTCAGCAAGGAAAAGGGCAACACGCTCGGCGCGTTCAT
Source organism: Propionibacteriales bacterium (assembly GCA_038220215.1). Classification (GTDB taxonomy): domain Bacteria; phylum Actinomycetota; class Actinomycetes; order Propionibacteriales; family Propionibacteriaceae; genus Propionicimonas. The sequence goes on along the minus strand of JBBRIY010000002.1, from coordinate 26,347 downwards.
GCGGTACGTGCTCTGCGAGGGTCAGCAGCAGGCGGACACTCTGGGGTACTCGCCGCTCCCGATGAACCTCGTGCTGGCCGGCTCGGAGCAGATCAAGCGGATCCCGGGTGCTGGCAACAAGGGTGTCGATACGGCGAGCTGCAATAACCCCACCTTCAAGGCCGGTGACTCACCGTCGAAGAACCAGCTGGCCACGAAGGCCCCGTTCCCGGCCGCATGCGACAAGAAGGGGACCAGCCAGTGCAGCACCGGCACTGCTGGCGCCTTGCAGAAAACGCCGGTTACTGGCACAGGGACAGGCGGAGACTCCTCTACCGGTACCACGACGGGCACCTCCGATAGCACCGGCACCACCACCGGTTCGACCGGCACTGCGGGGACGCCTGTGTACGACGAGAACGGCAACGTCGTGTCCGGAGGCACCGGCACCGGCGAAGCGGCTGCGTCCAGCCCGTTCACGCTTCCGGACCAGGGCATGGGCACGTCGCAATGGCTGATGGTGGCCTCTGCGCTGCTGCTCGTGGCAGCCGTGGTTGTGCCACCGCTTGTGTCGCGCCGCCTGAGGGCAGGAGGGGGCGATGCCTGACCTGACTGCACGCCGACGGGCCGTCGCCCTTGCTGTCCTTGCTCTTGCCACGCTGGCCCCGCTGGCCGCTCTTGGCACTGCCGCGCCTGCCCAGGCCGACACCGCCTCCCCGAGGACCGTGACCACGAGCGACTACGACCCTGATGCAGCAAACGCCCCGTTCCCCGACCTCACGGTGGCCGTCTCCCAGACGGAGGATCTCGTCGCGCAGGGGCTCAAGGTGACCTGGACCGGCGGCAAGCTGTCGGCGCAGCCGGGCGGCACCGTCGGTGGCGAGAACTTCGTGCAGATCGCTCAGTGCTGGGGGGACGAGCCGGGCAGTAACGGCACCCGCCCTGACCGGCGAACCTGCCAGTACGGCGGCACGGCCGGGTGGGGCTCAACGCGCGATGGCAACATCCTGCCCGAGAGCATCGCGACGCAGGACGAGCAGTACTCCGCCAATCTCGGCGGCTACAGCTACACCGCGATCCCCTTCGTGGCGTACAACGCCGAAGGCATCGTGGACGACAAGAGCGCACCGGAGGACAAGGTGCTGACCAACGTCACCACTGACGCCTCGGGCAAGGTCAAGCTGAAGTCCGAGCTGATCGAGTTCAACAACAATCGGTACTTCACCGGCCTGACCACGAACGAGGTCAAGTGGGGCCCGTCGGGGGCCGACGGTTCCGGCTCGGTGTCGTTCGAGCTGCAGACCGCGATGCAGTCACCCGGGCTGGGCTGCGGCTCCTCGACGAGTTCCGCGGCCACCGCCGGGCAGCCGTGCTGGCTGGTCGTGATTCCTCGAGGTAACGGTGATTCGGGCTCCAGCTTGATCAACAATCCCGGTGTGTGGTGGGACGCCTGGAAACACCACGTGGCCGTGAAGCTGGGTTTCAAGGCCCTTGGTGTGCGCTGTTCTATCGGGGCTGCCGAGCGCTCGCTCGCAGGCAGCGAGATGATGGCAGAGGCGATCGGCTCCTGGCAGCCCAAGCTGTGCCAGGGTGAGGGTGCCGCCCCGTTCGTCCTCGCTCAGATTCCTGAATCTGACGCCCTGGTAACTGCTTCTGGCACGGCGCCCAGCGCACTTGCGCTCACCTCAAGGCCGCTGGACACAGACCTCATCGGGGACAAGACCGACCCTCTGGTCTACGCGCCCCTGGCTCTTGGCGGCATCGCAATCGCCTTCGCGGTGGACGCCCAGCCCCATCCGGTGGATGCATCCCCGGCCCAACTTGCCCGATCCGGCCTTCCCCTCACCAGCATGAAGCTCACCCCGCGGCTGCTCGCGAAACTGCTCACCGCCTCCTACCTCGACTCCCTTCCGGGCGGCGCCGACAAGTCCCACCTCGGTTACCACGACTCGAAGGATCCAGGGCAGAACCCACGGACCCTGGTGTACGACCCGGACTTTCGTGCGATCAACGAACCGGATTGGTCGGCCCAGATTCTCAGTGGGCCATCCATCGCAGACGCGCTGACGCCACTGGGGCGCTCGGACCTCGCTGAGCGCGTATGGGAGTACGTATTGGCCGACTCCGACGCGAGGTCGTGGCTGGAGGGCAAACCCGACCAGTGGGGCATGAAGGTCAATCCGTGTTATTCCACCAACGCCGCGGTCACCGCCAAGTGCCCTTTGCCGACCACGCCCCTCGAACTTCCCAGAGATGACTTCCCAAAGGCAGACCCCATTGAGAAGCCGGATACTACGGCCAGCGACCCCAACAACGGCAGTGGCCCCATCAACCTGGTGACCTATCGGCCCTACACCAGCGGCTTCACTGACGGCGCGTACCGGGTGCTGCGCGGCGACGGCATGATCCTCGGCGGTTGGGACGCCACAGGGCGCCCCCCGAAATTCGCCAAGGAACAGCGGCAACTGGTCGGCAGTCAGAAGGTCGTCGCGCTCACGTCGACGCCGGCTGCGCGCGTCTACCAGACCTCAACCGCACTATTGCGCAACCCCGCCGGCAAGTTCGTGGCGCCAACGCAGGCCAGCCTTCTCGCCGCGGCCGCAGCGATGACCGCGAGCTCCGAACAGGCGCAGGTGGTCGCCTTCCAGCCGAAGTCGTCGAAGGCGAAGGCGGCACAGGGCGCCTACCCTCTTGCGGTTCCTGTGTACGCGGCACTCAACCCCAAGCAGACCGATGCCACCCTTCGCTCGGCGTACGCGGACCTCATTCGCTACGCCGTCGGGGACGGTCAAGTGCCGGGAACCAACGAAGGTCAACTCCCTGCGGGCTACGCCCCGATTCCGAAGGCGTGGCGCACCCAAGCCGAGTCGTCCGCCGCGAGGATCAAGTCCGGTTCGCCAGGGAACCCACCACCGAGCCCAACCCCGACTTCCACAGCTTCGTCGCCGTCGGGCGGCTCGACGGTTCCGGCGTCAACGACGGCGGCGCAATCCCCAGGCGATCCCTCGGGGACCGGCACGAATGCGCCCTCGCTCCTTGGCGCCAATACTCCTCAAGACCCAGCCACCGGCCCGATGGGCGCCCTCGTGCCCGCGACCGGCCTCATCGGCCTCGCCGCCTTGCTGGGCATTCCCGCGATCTCACGTTTCCGGCGCTCGTCGTGATGCGCCAGATCGCCACCACAAGCCACAAGCCGAGGGCACTGGAATGCCCCCGGCCTGAGGGGATGACCGCATCAGCGGTCATCCAGTCATCGATTTGGAAGGATCGATTGATGAAGTTTACCCGACCCATGGCCCTCAGCATCGCTGCGGGGATGGCAATCAGCGCCTTCGGCGTTGCAGGCACTGCTTTCGCAGAGCCAGTCTCCCAGAGCTACGTGGCTGTGGGCTCCGACACGCTGCAGGACGTTCTCAACGGCCTGGCCAACGGCACCAGCATCACAACCTCGTCGGTGCGTTCCACAGCCGGTTCCAAGACCTTCGGCTCCTTCGACGCCACCGGCTCAACCTCCATCCAGACCAAGTCCGGCGGCGTCCGCTTCGGCCGCCCCAACGGCTCCGGTGACGGCGTCAAGGCCCTCAGCCGCTCGATCGACGGCGCGCCGTACACCTCCGGCACCGTCGGTGGCCCGGCCAACGTCACGATCACCGGCCAGGTGGACATCGCCCGCTCGTCCTCCGGCGCCACCCAGAATGCCAGCGGTGCCCTGCTCTACATCCCGTTCGGGCGGGACGCGCTGGCCTACGCACACACGGGAGGCAGCAACGCCTCCTTCGACGGCGTCACCCAGGCAACCCTCAAAGGCCTGTTCGAGTGCACCATCACCCAGCTGGGCGGCGTCACCGTTGTTCCGGTGATCCCACAGGCTGGTTCGGGCACCCGGAAGGACTGGCTGAGCAAGATCGGTTCGTCGGAGACCGGCATGCAGGAAGTCTCCGAGGGCGGCTGCGTGCAGGTCGGCCAGGAGCACGACACGAAGAACCTCGCCAACGGCGATGCCTTCCCTGCCAACGCCATCACCCCGATGTCTGCTGCCCAGTGGGTCGCGCAGAACACCGGTGCAGGCATCAACCGGATCGGTGCCGGCGCTGAGATCGGCACGCCGGTGGCGGGCACCTCTCCGGTCACGGGCTCAGGTGCAGCCATGGCCCCGAACCCCGCCTTCTACTCCAACACCACCTGGGGTCGTGACACCTACATCGTGGTCGAGAACGCCCGCGTGACCGTGGGCGACACGAAGTACGACGCCAACCTCGCCAACCTGGTGAGCACCGGCTCCACCAAGCTCGGCAATGTCGCGAGCGTCGCGCCGAGCCAGGCAGGGTCGGTGAAGAAGAAGTACGGCTTCCTCGCGCCGGTCACCACCGTTCCGTTCCGCGCCGCGCTGTCCGCGTGAGCCACGAACCCGATCAACAGACTCTCAAAAGGAACCTGAATATGAAGCTCAACACCAAGTTGCGCGCGGCTTTTGCCGGTGCCTTGACCCTCGGCCTCCTGGCCAGCGGCGCGGGCTCCGCGTTCGCGGCCCCGGGCGATGCCCTCAACCCCCAGTCCAACGGCTCCAAGGGCTCGTTCTTCCTCTGGGACGCCAACACCTTTGATTCCTCCGACGGGAACCCTGCCCGCGTCTACACGCGCAGTGAGGCTCTCGTCGGCTCGGCCAAGTCGACCGACTTCCTGACCGAGATCAACCCGAGTGCAACCCGTCCCGTCACCGGCGCGACGCCGTTCACCGAGGTCTACCGGTTCATCTCCCTGAAGACGGCTGCTGACGTGGCCGGTGGCATCAACACCTGGAAGGCCTTTTCGATCGACTCCGCAGCCGGGGCCAACGGTGGAACGCTCCTGCCCGACATGACGCTTGACGCCTTTGACGGCGTCGACACCCTGATCGGGACCGGCGGCTCCTTCTGGTACGGCGTGGCCTACACCATCAACAACGGTGTCACCACGATCGGCGCCGTCTACCGTGAGATCACCATCACGGCCGGTTCCGGTAACTACACCGTCGGTCCGGTCGAGACGGAGACTCCAATCTGCACCCCCGTCAACACTGACTTCACGACCACCACTTCCCTCGTGGCCGACAAGACTGAGGTCGATCAGGGTGGCCCCGCGGTTCTGACCGCCTCGGTCAGCGCCAGCAAGGCCCTTCCCAGCAGCAACGTCGAGTTCTTCCAGGGCACGACCAGCCTCGGTTCCGTCGGCCTTGCCTCCGGCTCCGCCGCGAAGACCGTGATCGTCGGCGCCGTCGGCGCCAACACCTACTCCGCGAAGTACGTGGAGAACGTCGTGGAAACGGCCGCTTGCCCCGCCAAGACCACCGACACCTTCAAGGCCTCCGCCTCCACGGACATCACCGTCATCGGCAAAGCTCCGACCGTCCCGAACGGGCCGAACGAGATCGCCCTGAACGCGGCCACCGCCAATGGCGCGACCGCAACCTACGACGCAGTCACCCACAAGGCCACGCTGACCGTCAACGCCAGCAACAACGGCAAGACCGTCAACGTGTTCGGTTACTCCACGCCGACCTACTTCGGTAAGCAGACCGTTGCTAGCGACAAGATCAGCGTGGACGTCTCTGTCCTGTCCCTGGCCACCCACAAGTTGGCGATCACGGACATCGCCACCGGCGACGTCATCGCCTGGGCGTCCTTCGACAAGACGGACATCGCAACCAAGCCGACCTTCGGCAAGACGATCAACGCCGACGTTGCGGCCCTCGACCCGGTCGACGGTGAGTTCTCGCTGACCAACCTCAGCGGCGACACCGTTAACCTCACCAACCCGGCCCTGGTCAACGGTGCGTCCGTTGTCTCCGGCGAACTCGGCAACTTCAAGGTCACCGACCTTCGTCAGGTGTCGACCCCGGGCTGGTCCCTGAAGACCGACGTGGCGCAGTTCGCCAAGGGCACCGACACCATCGCGGCCTCCGCGCTGGGCATCGCGCCCACAGTGGTAAGCCAGGCCGGGACGGGCGCAACGGCTCCCACCCTCGGCGCAGCGCAGGTCTCGGGAAGCGCGAGCTACCCGTGGAACTTCGCGGAACTGGCTGGTTCGAAGTTCTCCGGTGTCAGCACCTACAACGCCGACTTGGTCTTCACCGCACCCGCGGCGGCACCGGCCGGTACCTACACCTCCACCCTCACCCTCACGCTGATCTCCAACTGACCTCAGCAACCACCTCCTCGTCCGCGCCCGGGCCAGCAATTGGCCGGGCGCGGACGAGCCGCATCCACTCCGGCTGGGCGACATCCAGTTCGTTCGTCCGATGTTCACCGTGCACACCCCCCACAGCAACCAAACGCCGCTACGACACCAACAAGGTAGAGACATGACTTCCGTGCCCGTCCTGCGCCGATTCGGTGCGCTGCTGACCATCGCCGTGCTGGCTCTCTGCAGTACGGCTTTGCCCGCGTCTGTGGCAGCCGCCGACGACACCGTCGGCGTCGCGATCTCCCCGGCCAATGCGAAGGGCAAGCCCGACGGGCGCACCAGGTTCTCCTACAAGGCCGATCCCGGCAGGACGATCAACGACCAGGTGAAGGTGACGAACGCAGGCACCACCAGCCTCGTCGTGACTGTGTTCGCGGCAGACGCCTACAACGCCGACAACGGCGACTTCGCGCTGCAACCCACCGGCGAGAAGCTGACCGGGGCCGCCTCCTGGGTGAAGTTCGGCGGAAAGCAGCAGCTGAAGCTCACCCTCAAGCGCGGCGAGTCCCGGATCGTGCCCTTCACCGTCGCCGTCCCGGCGAACGCCGCCCCCGGTGACCACCCGGCCGGCGTGCTCGCGTCGGCCACTACCGTCGGGCAGGTCACCGTCGACCGCCGCATCGCCAACCGCATGTACGTGCGTGTGTCCGGCGACCTGCAGCCCCTGCTGACCATCAGCAGCTTCTCCGGTACCTACCAATCCGGCCTCAATCCCTTCGACGGCTCGATCACCGTGGCCGCGACCATCACCAACAGCGGCAACGTCGCGCTCGAGGGCTCGAGCACGCTCTCGACCACCACCTGGTTCGGGATCACTGTCGGACAAACGGTGCGCGTCCAACAGCCCGAGATCCTGCCCGGCAACACGTCAACGGTGACCTTCGAGGTCCCCGGAGTTCCGCAGGTGGGTTACGGCATGGTGCGGATGCTCGTGCAGGGCGGGATCTCCGGCGACGCGCCCGATCCAGGCCCACTGCCGGTCATCGAGCGAGATGCCTTCGTTATCGCCATGCCCTGGCTCCTGCTCGTCGCTATCGTCGCGGGGGCCGGGGTGTGGTTCCTGCTCCTCTGGCGCCGCAAGCGCGATGAGCAGTACGCCGCCGAGTGGATTGAGCAGGCGGAAGCCGATGCCGCGAAGAAGGAACAGGAGGTCGGTTCCCGGTGAGCTCAGCACGGCCACTGGCTCAGTCCGGCCCGCTCCTGCTCGTCGGCGTGCTGCTGGCATCCCTGCTGATCGGGGCAGCGGCCGTCTCGGTCGCCAGAGCCGACGACGGGACGGCGATCGGCACCGGCCTCAACGTGGAAGTGATCGCTTCCAGCGCGTCGGCCACGCCCACCCCGACATCGACCTCCTCAACGACGGTCGGCGGCGTCAGCTCCACCGATCCCGGAACGAGCGGAGCCCTGAGCAGCGGCGCGACGACGCAACCCGGTCCGACCGCGACGGGCACCGCCGGCACGACGGTTGCCGGCGTGCTCTACGTCAGTGGGCTGTCCTGGACGTACACGCCGTCGCTGAACCCGCTGGACGGGTCGCTCAACCTCCGCTTCACCGTCCGCAACGTCTTCAGCGAGACGCTCAGCCCCACCGCCACCTTGTGGATCAACCAGGTCTTCGGCGGCCCCGTTGACGTGCCCGTCATCGTCGCGGTGGACAAGCTGAAGTCCGGCGAGACCCGGACGGTTGAGGCGAACTTCCATGGGCTGGCGCAATGGACCGTCCTCAGCGGGCACGCCACCCTCGCCGTCCCCAGCACGGGCCAGGTGGAGCTCGCGCCCATCGGCCGTGACGCCATGATCTGGTTCCTGCCCTGGTTCGTGGTTCTCGTCGCCGCGCTGGGTGCCGCGTGGATCATCTGGCGTCGCCTACGGACACACGTCCCCGTGGTGGCTCCGGGAGCACCTCCCGGGACTGGATCAGCCCCGGCGGCGGAGGCGCCATGACCGAAGCGCTTCGTGAGGCACCGGGAGGAGTGATCCACCCACCGCACCACGACGTGACCGAGCACGCCGTGAGGCCAACCAGGACCGGGCGATCGAGGGTTCCGCTGCTCTGGAAGCGGGCCGGCGTCGCGGCGGTGGCGGGTCCGAAGCGTCGCATTCCCCGTCGGAGACCACGCATCGCAGCGCCGCTCGTACCCCTGAGCCGCGGCCAGCTGCTGCTGCAGGGCAGCCTGACCATGGTCGCCGCCGTGCTCTTCGGGTTCCTAGTCAACCTGACGCTGCTCAGCCAGTTGCAACAGGTCGTGTCGCAACAGCAGCTGCGCGCCCAGCTGGGGGAGCAGCTGGCTGCCGGCTCCGCACCGGTCAGCGAGGGCACCTTCGACAACGTCCTGCTTTCCGACGGCGACCCGGTGGCGCGCCTCGAGATCCCGAGCCTCGGCGTCGACCAGATCGTGGTGGAGGGCACGTCCTCTGCGTCCCTCACCAAGGGTCCGGGACACCGCCGCGACACCTTCCTGCCGGGTCAGGCCGGCGTGAGCGTCCTGATGGGGCGTGCCACCGCCTACGGCGGACCGTTCGGACGCATCCAGGAGCTTCCGCCGGGGGAGACCATCAGCGTGATCACCGGGCAGGGCGAACACATCTTCCGGGTGCTCGGCGTGCGCTACGCCGGCGACCCGTCGCCGGCTTTCACGCCAGGAACGGCCCGACTGGTGCTTGAAACCGCCCGCGGCGGCCCGTACATGCCCTCCGGCGTCGTCCGCGTTGACGCCGAACTGGTGTCCGGGGTGAAGGCGGACGGCCCGCGCCGCACCACCTTCGCCACGCTCGCCCCCGCGGACAAGGAGCTGGCCAGCGATTTCAGCACGGTGTGGGCCCTGGTGTTCGCCTGCCAGTTGCTCCTGCTAACCGAAGTGGGGTGCGTGTGGTCGCTGCGGCGTTTCGGCCGTGCCAGGACCTGGGTGGTGTTCGTGCCGGTGCTGTTGCTGAGCGGCCTGCTGGTGGCCGACCAGCTCACCCGACTGCTGCCCAACGTGTTGTGAGTGACGTGACCGGGCGGGACGACCGCCACGACAGCGACAGTGAGGACCGAAGAGTGAGCATCGACCAGATGGCTTCAGGGCCGACAGAACTGGTGCCCCTGCCGGCCTCCGGCCGCAGCGCCGGACAGCCGGACGACTACCTGCCGGGTGGCCTGGATTGGGAGCAGGACACGGCGGATTCACCGGCCGAGTCCACCCTGGCCGGCCTTGTGGCGCGCGACATCTCCGCCTGGTTCGGCGACCACAAGGTGCTCGACAGGGTGTCGCTCGACATGCCACCGGGCCAGATCACGTCCCTCATCGGGCCCTCCGGGTGCGGCAAGTCGACCTTCCTGCGGATCCTCAACCGGATGCACGAACTGGTGCCCTCGGCATCGCTGGCGGGCGAGGTGCTGCTCGACGGCGACGACATCTACGACCGCAGCCACCGCCTCGTGGACGCCCGCAAGCACATCGGCATGGTGTTCCAGAAGCCCAATCCGTTCCCCGCCATGTCGATCTACGACAACGTTGTGGCCGGATTGCTCCTCACCGGCGTGAAGACCAGCCGCGACCACAAGGACGAGCTCGTGGAGTCGAGCCTGATCCGCGCCGGCCTGTGGAACGAGGTGAAGGGACGGCTCCGGGCCCCCGGCGGCGGCCTGTCCGGTGGCCAGCAGCAACGGCTCTGCATCGCCCGCTCGCTGGCGGTGCGGCCCAAGGTGCTGCTGATGGACGAGCCCTGCTCAGCGCTCGACCCGACCTCGACCCGGGTGATCGAGGAGACGATGATCGAGCTGCGCACGCAGGTGACGATCGTGATCGTCACCCACAACATGCAGCAGGCCCAGCGGGTATCGCAGCAGTGCGCGTTCTTCCTTGCCAGCCAGGGCAAGCCGGGCATCATCGTCGAGCACGGCGACACCGACGCCATGTTCGACCAGCCGCAGGACCCACGCACTTACGACTACGTGAACGGACGGTTCGGCTGAGCCATGGCAGACACCCAACTCGTTGACTACGACCTGCCGCCTCGGCGCTCGTTGCGGGCCGTCCTGCCCCTCATCGGCTCCCTCTTGGGCGCCTTCGGGCTGGTCGGGGTGATGATCGGCGCCATGTCCATCGCGGCTGTGCAGCGATCGTCCCCGGCTTTCATCGTGCCGACACCGGACGTCGTGGCGACCTCCGCCGACGACTCGGTGGCCGATCCGGGTGCGCCTGAGGGCACCGTCTCCGACCAGCCCGGGAAGAAGGCGCCAGCAGTAGTGAACTCGCCCACGCGGCGGGTGGACCCCGCCTGGGCCGCGCGTACGGCTGCTGCGACCGGCATCCCGCTCCGCGCCGTCCTGGCCTACGGCTCCGCAACGCTCACGCTGGGCTCGAGCCGGCCGGGCTGTCACATCGCCTGGAACACCCTGGCCGGCATCGGCGCTGTCGAGTCGGCGCACGGTACCCACAGTGGCGCCCGCCTGCTCGCGTCCGGCACCAGCGTGCCGGCCATCCGCGGGCCAGCATTGAACGGCAGGGGAGTGGGCACGATCCGCGACAGCGACGACGGGGCCTGGGACGGCGACGCCTCCTGGGACCGGGCGGTCGGCCCGATGCAGTTCATCCCGGGCACCTGGCGCCGGTGGGGCACCGACGGCAGCGGGGACGCCGTGGCGGACCCGAACCAGATCGATGACGCAGCGCTGAGCGCTGCCCGCTACCTGTGCGCGTCCGGTTCGATGGCGTCCGGGGACGGGTGGCGTGCTGCGATCTTCAGCTACAACCACTCCGACGCCTACGTGAACAGCGTCGCCGCTGTCGCCAACCGCTACGCGGCGGCAACCCGGGGATGAGCCCCGACCCCGCTGAACGGCTCGGCACCCTGTTCGGCGGGCGCTACCGGTTGCGCGGGCTTCTGGGGGTGGGCGGCTCGGCGGCGGTGTACCAGGCCGACGACCTCGAGGAACCGACCCTCGCAGGCCCCCTCCGGGTCGCGGTGAAGATCCTGCACCCGCACCTGTGCGCCACCGAGGAGGCGCGGGCGGCGTTCCTCCGTGAAGCCAATCGGGCCGGCGCATTGCGCCATCCCAACATCGTGGCCGTGCGGGCGTCCGGAGTGCACGATGCAGGCGGGATGACGATGGCCTGGATCGCCCTCGACTTCGTCGAAGGCCACACCCTCGCCGAGTGGGTGGCGGAGGCGGGACCACTGCCGCTGGCGTCGGCCGCCGCCGTGGTCCGCGGGATCCTCGCCGGCCTAGCCGAGGCCCACCGGGCCGGGCTGGTGCACCGGGACGTGTCGCCGCGCAACGTGATCCTTGAGGGGGCAGGTGAACCCCGCACCACGACTCTCGAGCCGGCTATGGCGCGGATCCTCGACTTCGGGCTTTCCGACCTCGCCGGCCGCACCACGGTGGGCTCCGACGTGCTGCTCTCCGGGAGCGACACCTCCAGCGTCGCGGGGGTGGTGGGCAACCCGGAGTTCATCTCTCCCGAACAGGCGCGGGGGAGGGCGGTGTCCGCGGCTGGGGACGTGTACCAGGCCGGGGCCCTGCTCTACTTCCTGCTGACCGGCCACCCGCCCTATCCGCGGGCGACGGCAGCGCAGGGCATGGAGGCGCACATCTCCGCGCCGCCACCGGTTCCTTCCGCGCTGGTGTTTGCAGCGCGTCCGCTCGACCGGATTGTGACTCGAGCGATGGCAAAGGAACCGGAGGACCGTTTCCCCGATGCGCCGGCGTTCAGTGCTGCGCTGGAGGCGGCAGTCGCCCGGATCGGTCTGACGCAGGTCCGCAGCGGAGTTGCGGCTACCTACCAGCCGACGCGAGTGATGTCGGCGGCCGCACGCCCTGAACTCCCAGGCAGCGTGCACGCCCAGCATCACGGCGTGCAGGCCGGGCCGGGGTCACCACCCGACATCCGGGATCATCGACCTGCCGCCGGCGTCACGGGCTGGACTACGCCCGAGCTCGCGCGGCGGAATACCGCGGCGATCGTCGCTGTCGCTGCGGTCGTCGGGATTGCCTTCATCGCCGTGATGAGCACCTTTGCTGCGCCCGGCCTTTCCGCACACCCCCTGCAGAGCGCATCCCCCTCGGCCGCCGAACCGTCTGCGGCCACGCCGATCCCCACACCCACGGCCACGAGGGCGAGCCTCTCGGCTGAGGTGACCGTCCCGACCCTGCACGGATCGCTGATCGCAGCCGAACGCGCCCTGCGAGCGGCGGGCCTGGCGCTGGGCCACGTGAGCCGCACCGAATCTTCAGAGGTGGCCGGAACGGTGCTTGGCCAGGCCCCGGAAGCCGGCCAGGTTGTCGCCCGCGGAACGGCGGTGAACCTGCAGGTTGCCTCTGGGGCGAACGCCGTCCCTCCAACATCGGGTCTCGCCGCCGCCGCAGCGGCGGCGACGCTGGAGTCCGCTGGCTTCGCTGTGGCGACGAATTCACCAGTGGTGGATGCCACGGCCGCTGTCCTGAGAACCGAACCGGCTGGTGGCACAATCCTTCGCTTGGGTGTCACGGTGACCCTCATTCTCGACGGTGTGCCCACGCCCGTTCCGGCACCCACCCCAACACCCGCCGCATCGGCGACGTAGCTGCCGCACACGCATTTGGATAGTCGAGCAAAGGGGAGGGATTGGATGATTGGAGCGAACCGATTCTGGCCCGACGCCGGCACCCGGGGGGCCGGCGGCAAGCCGTCGTTGTGGTCGATGCTCGGCCAGGTCCTCTACATCGGAACGATCGGCTACGGCGGACCGACCGCGTGGACCTACCTTCGTGCCATCTTCGTCAATGACCTCGGATGGTTCAGTGAGGAAGAGTTCCTGGAGGCGATGAGCCTGGCCCAGATCCTGCCCGGGTCGACGGGTGTGACGGCAGTCAGCTACTTCGGGTACCGCAGGTTTGGCTATTTCGGCGCCGTGGTGTTTCCTCTGGTGTTCCTTGCGCCGTCGATCGCGGCAATCCTGGTGTTGTCGTGGGCGTACTTCACCTACGCCAGCTGGGCTTCGTCCAGCCCTTGTTCGCAGGTCTTGGTGCACTGGTCGTGGCCTTGCTGTTGGCCGCGACGCTGTCGCTGGGGGCGGCCGTGTTCACCGGTTCGCGTCGGCGGATCCCCGATTGCGTTCGGCGCCGGGGCGGCCGGACGGGTCGGCCGCCCTTGGTGCACGACTGGTGCACGAGGGGAGCAGAATAGTCCCTTCGCACTCTATGAAACACCTAGTCAAACCTAGGTACGACATTGGCTCCCCCGCCTGGACTCGAACCACCGGTCGGTCAGTTGGAGACCCGAAAGTCGGCCCAGTCATCGTTGAACCGTCCGGTTCTGACGCGAATGATGGGCCCGACGAAGGGGTGACAGTGTGCGCAGAAGCCCGCAGAAGCCCGCAGGAGTCTGCCGTGCTTAGGATGCGGTTAGGATGCATAACGCCGAAAGCCGCTCTGATCGGGGATAAAATCCCTAGCCAGACCGGCTTTCGTGCTGTCGGGGTGACAGGATTTGAACCTGCGACCTCGTCGTCCCGAACGACGCGCGCTACCAAGCTGCGCCACACCCCGATCGGCCTGGACTGGGTCCGGGCCGAATGGCAGCTTAGCCGAACTGCTGGCGGTCAGCCATTCGGGCCTGGAGTCAGCGTGAGCAGGGTCACTTCGGGCGGACAGGCGAACCGGTAGGGGGCGAACGGGGAACTTCCGAGGCCGGCAGAGACGTGCAGCCACGAGGAGCCGATGGGCGTCCGGTGATGGCTGAGCCCCTTCGCCTGGGCGGTCGGCAGATCGCAGTTGGTGGTGAGCGCTCCCCAGCCTGGGACGCACACCTGGCCGCCATGGGTGTGGCCGGCGAACACCAGCGGCACCCCGTCGGCCGCCATGGCGTCCAGCACCCTCTTGTAGGGGGCGTGCGTGACACCGATCGACAGGTCGACGCCAGCAGCAGCCGGGCCGGCAACCAGTCCGTAGTCGTCGCGGTGCAGGTGGGCATCGTCGGTGCCGCGGAACTCGATCCGCGTGCCGCGAATCTCCAGGATCGCGCGGTGCCCGGTCAGGTCCTTCCAGCCACCGGCCGACAAACCGGCGCGGAGCTCTTCTGTCGGTAGGTCCGCCCGGTCGGTCGACGTGCCGTACCGGCTGGTCGAACGGGCAAGGTAGGCCAGCGGATTCGTGCCCTTGGCCTTGGTGTAGTCATTCGAACCGAAGACGAACACCCCCGGCGCATCCAGCAGCCGTCCGAAGTCGTCAAGGAGCGGACGCAGCGCGACGGGCTCAGCCAGGTTGTCGCCGGTGTTCACCACCAGGTCGGGCTCAAGCCCCGCCAGCGCCGCCACGAACTGCCGTCGGGCCCGTTTGCCCGTGGTCAGATGGATGTCAGAGACGTGCAGCACCCGGATCCGACGCGCCCCCGCAGGCAGCACCGGGACGGAGACGCGGCGCACCTGGAACGCGTTGGCCTCAATCAGTGTCCCGTAGGCGACGCAGGCCGCGCCGGCCAGTGCGAGACGGCCGGCGAGCCTGCCGATCACGGGCGGCTTGGCTTGCCGGGCTTGCCGGGCTTGGTGGGTGTGGTGGGTGTGGGAGTTGGCATCACCGACGGCTCGACCTTCTTCGGTCCCTTGCTGATCAGGAGCGCGATCTGGCTGAACTTCGGGGCCGAGCCCGCTGGGCTGAGGCCCACCAGGGTGCCGACCGGCTCTTCAGAGTCGACGCGAACCGTGTAGGACGTAAAACCGGCCCGGCGAAGGACGGATGCACAGGAGGTCGCGCTGAGCCCGTAACAGCCCGGAACATCCATTCGCTCACCCTGCAAGATGCTGGACGGCGGCTCGACGAAGTTGCGCCGCTTGTCGACGTCCGCCAGGGCGGCAGCGAAGGCCGGCTTGAGCAGGTTTGCTCCGGCGTTGTTGCCGGAGAAGCCGCTGAGCCAGCGCTTCGAGTAGGGCAACGTCACGTACCGCAGGAAGCTCGTCTTGTTCTTCCAGAACTTCTTGAACCGCTTGGAGCTGTCGTAGCTGATCACAGCCGCGCCGACCAGATCGCGGGTGAAGCCCACCGTCCACACAGCCCTGTTGAAGGGCACGGTGCCGGTCTTGCCGGCCATGGCCACACCGGGGACCTTCGCTGAGGTCGCCGTCCCACCGTTGTAGGGGCCCTGGAAGATCTTGCTGATGGCGTCGGCGACCTCCTCGGAGATCACCTGCTTGCAGTTCGCGCTCGGCACGGGCAGAGGTGCGCCATCCTTGGTCTTGATCGACTTCAGGATGATGGGCTCACAGTGCTTGCCACGGGCGGCGAAGGTGCCGTAGGCCTCGACCATCGAAAGCGGCGTCACCTCGACCGAGCCAAGCGTGAAGGACGGGATGTAGTTGTACTTGTCCACGATGTCCTCGCCATTGGACATCTCTAGGCCAAGGCGCTTCGCCATCTTGGTCACCGGGCAGAGACCGACCTGCTGCTCGAGCTGGACGTAGTAGGTGTTCACCGAGTTTTTCGTGCCGTTCCACATGTTCATCCGGCCGGACGGGCTGGCGTTGTCCACATTCCAGTTCTTGTTGACCTTCACGCCCCCGTTGCAGGACTTGAAGACCTCACCCTTGAAGTTCATGTGCGCCTTGGCATTGATCGTCGAGTAACTGCCAAGTCCTTCATCCAGAGCGGCTGCCGCCACGAAGGCCTTGAACGTGGAACCCCCCTGATAGCCCTCCGCGCCGCCCATCGCCTGGTTCACCGCGTAGTTGTAGTAAGTCTCGCCCTTCCACTTCTTGCCCTTTTCGTTGTCACCCATATTGGTGCGGTTCTGGGCCATGGCCCGGATGAGGCCGGTGCCGGGTTCCATCATCGTGATCACCGAGACCACGGGGTCCTTGGCTGAAAGGTAGTTCTTGATCGTCTTCTCCGCCTTGCGCTGGGCCTTCGGATCGATCTGGGTCTGAATGGTCAGGCCGCCGCGGAACACCTTGTCCTTGCGCTCTTCAGGGGTGTTGCCGAGGCTGGGGGTCAGCAGGAGGCTGCGGAAGGCGTAGTCGCAGATGAACGGGAACTCGGAGTTGGCGCAGCCGAGCCGCGACTCCTTGACCTTCTTCTTGTCGAACGGCGTGGCCTTCGCCTCAGCGACCTCTGCCGCGGTGACCAGAGGGACACCCTTGGCATCGGTGAGCTCGGCCATGCGGTCGAGCACGGTGTTGCGGCGCTCGATGGCCTGCGCCGGGTGCTTGACCGGGCTCGTGGCCACCGGGTTGCGCACGAGGCCTGCCAGCATCGCGGCCTGGGCAAGGTTGAGCTTCGCTGCCGTGGTGCTGAAGTAGTGCTTGGCCGCAGCTTCGACGCCGTACGCGCCTTCGCCGTAGTAGGCGATGTTCAGGTAGCGCTCGAGAATGGTGTCCTTGCTGAATTGCTTCTCCATGGCGATCGCGTACCGGAGCTCGCGGATCTTGCGGGCGATGGTGTTCTCCGTCGCGGACGCCTTGGCCTTCGCGTCGTTCGCCTTGTCTGCGATCTCGACGAGCACGAGCCGGACGTACTGCTGGGTGAGGCTCGACCCGCCCTGAGTGTTGCCCTGGCTGCTGCGCACCAGCGCGCGCAGCGTTCCGGTGAGGTCGAGCGCTCCGTGCTCGTAGAAGCGGTGGTCCTCGATGGCTACCTGTGCCGTGCGCATGATCGGGGCAATGTCTGCCAGCGGCTTGTAGACGCGGTTCTCGTCGTAGAAGTAGGCCAGCGTGGTGCCGTCTCTGTTGAGCAGGCGCGAGATCTCGGCCGGGGGCGGCGCCTCCAGCTCGGTGGGGAGGTTGTCAAGACTCTCGATCATCGTGGTTCCGGTGGCCGTGGCCATCCCTGCGACGGGCACGATGAGGCCCGCCGCCAGAAGCCCCCCGAGGAAGGCGACGACGATGAACATCATCAACGAGTACAGCCGTTTGCCAAGGCGCATGACTTCTAGCGTACGTCACGGGCCCCAGCGCACCGAAAGGACACCCGAAGCTCGCCAGTTTCAACTATTGGGCTCTAGCCAGGGGCACGTTGCTTGACATACCCTGCCCCGTACGCCTAGCAATTACTTATATGCCTCAGGCGGCCCCACCCCGGGAAAGGATGCGAGCGATGACGCTCGGAGTCGATGACTGGACACTGCAGGCCAAGTGCCGTGGCCTGCAGGACGAGTTGTTCCCGGAGGGTGCTGACCAGAAGCGGGCACGTTCGGTGTGCTTCACCTGCCCGGTGCGTAACGAATGCCTTGCCGAGGCCTTGGACAACCGGATCGAATGGGGAGTGTGGGGCGGCCTCACCGAGCGTGAACGCCGGCAGTTGCTGCGCCAGCGCACCGACATCACCTCCTGGACATCGATCCTGTGCCCCAAGGCACGTCGCGTCGGCGAGGTGCACTGATACCTCCTCCGGCCAGTTCGACGGCTGCAGGAGTTCACCGGCGTCACCGCTGCTGAATATGGTGAACCCATGACGAAATGGGAGTACGTGACCGTGCCAGTCCTCGTGCACGCCACCAAGCAGATCCTCGACACCTGGGGTGCCGACGGCTGGGAGCTCGTGCAGGTGGTGCCCGGGCCCAACGCGCAGAACCTTGTTGCCTACCTCAAGCGGCCGGTCGCCGAGTGAACGAGGAGCTCGCCGAGGTCACCGCCTCGACGCGTCTCGCAGAACTCGGCATCACCCTGCCTGCCGTCCCCGCTCCCGTTGCTGCCTACCTCCCGGCCGTGGTCTCGGCCGGACAGGTGTTCACTGCCGGCCAGCTCCCCTTCGTTGACGGGGCCCTGCTGGAGACAGGGAAGGTCGGCGCGACGGTGACTCCGGAGCGTGCCGCCGAGCTGGCCCGCGTCGCCGTGCTGAACGCCGTTGCGGCCGCCGCGTCCGTCGTCGGCGGGGTGGACGGTATTCGCCGGGTGGTGAAGCTCGTGGTGTTCGTAGCAAGTGCGCCGTCATTCACCGGCCAGCCACAAGTAGCCAACGGCGCCTCCGAGTTGCTCCAGCAGGTGTTCGGCCAGCGCGGACTGCACGCTCGCAGCGCCGTCGGGGTGGCCGTGCTTCCGCTGGACTCGCCGGTCGAGGTCGAACTGATCGTCGAAGCCAACGCGGCATCGTTCTGACGTGCTCACCACCGAGTCCCGCCTCGCCCTGGTGCGGCGCGCCCGGAGGATGAACGCCGAGCTGGGGCTGCTCTATCCGGACGCGCACTGCGAGCTCGACCACACCAGCCCGTGGCAGTTGCTCGTGGCCACGGTCCTGTCCGCGCAATCCACCGACCGCCGGGTGAACACCATCACGCCCTTGCTGTTCGCCCGCTATCCGGATCCGGCGGCGCTGGCCGCGGCCGACCGGGCAGCCCTGGAGGAATTGATCAAGCCCACCGGCTTCTTCCGTGCCAAGACCGACGCGCTGTTGAGGCTGGGTGCGGCCGTCGTCGCCGAGTTCGGTGGGGTCGTGCCCGGGACCATCGAGCAGCTGGTGACCCTGCCGGGTGTGGGACGCAAGACGGCGAATGTTGTCCTGACCGATGGGTTCGGCGTTCCGGGCATCACGACCGACACCCACTTCATCCGACTGTCCCACCGGTTCGGGTGGACAGACGAGCAGACCCCGCCCGGCATCGAGGCAGCCGTGGGCGCACTGTTCGAGCGCAAGGACTGGATCAAGCTGAACCACCGCGTGATCTGGCACGGACGCCGCCGCTGCCATGCTCGCCGTCCCGCCTGCGGCGCCTGCCCGCTGGCCGCCCTCTGCCCGTCCTTCGGTGAGGGCCCGACCGACCCGAAGGTCGCGGCGAAGCTGGTGCGGGAGCCGCGCGGATGACCAGGCGTGCACCAGCCCGGACGGTGGCCGCCGTGCTCCTGGCGCTCCTGCTCGCCGGCTGTACCCAGGGTCTCCTGCCGGGCGTCGGCGCGTCGGGGCGCTCGTCCTCGACTGCACCGACGAGCAGCGCGACCCCCGACCTCGTCGCAGCCCGCAAGGCTGCCGGGATCGCCGACTGCGCGCCCGGTAGTGGCGCGGCGCCGGTCTCCGGCGGCCTGCCCGACCTCGCCCTCGACTGCCTCGGCGGCGGGACGAGCGTCCGCCTGGCCAGCCTCCGCGGGCCGATGCTGGTGAACCTGTGGGCCCAGTGGTGTGAGCCCTGCCGAAGCGAAGCGACCTATCTGGCCTCGTTCGCCGCCGGCCAGGCGAAGGTGGCTGTGCTGGGCATCAACTATTCCGACCCGCAGCCCGGCCTCGCGATCGAGTTCGCCAAGGAGACCGGCATGACCTACCCGCATCTGGTGGACCTGGAGAACACACTGAAGGGTCCGCTGGGGGTGACCGGTATCCCGTACACCTTCCTCATCGATGCCCACGGCAGGATCGTGGCCCGTCACCCCGGTCAATTCATCTCGCTGGAGAACGTGCAGCAGTGGGTCGACAAGGGCCTGAGCTGATGAGCGCACCCGTTCCGGCCGAACTCGAGTCAGCCCAGTCCCGCTTCGCCCGTCCCGACGCGCTGGAGTTCATCCAGGGTGCGCGGGCGCCGCGGGGCACCCGACGGGCTGCCGTCCTGATCCTGCTGAGCGCCGGTGCTGACGGCTACGACCTCGTCCTGATCGAGAAGCGCCCCGACCTGCGTTCCCATGCCGGGCAGGTCGCCTTCCCCGGCGGCGGGATCGAATCCACCGACGTCGACCCGGTTGCCGCTGCCCTGCGCGAAGCGAACGAGGAGGTCGGCGTCGACCCGTCCACCGTGACGGTGTTGGGCGTGCTCCCGGCAGCCCACATTCCCCGCAGCGGGTTCGACGTGACGTCCGTCGTCGGCTGGTGGGGGAACCCGGGGCCCCTGGTTCCGGTCGACCTGGGCGAGATCGCCGCCGTCCACCAGGTGTCGGTGGCAAGCCTGCTCGACCCGGCCAACCGTGGCACGTGGGTGCACCCGAGCGGATTCAGCGGTCCTGTCTTCCTGCTCGGAGACCTCTATATCTGGGGTTTTACCGCCTACCTGCTCGACGGCATGTTCGAGCTGCTCGGCTGGACCCTGCCGTGGGATGACACCCGGACCAGCGAGATCCCGCCGCGGTTCCTCAGCGAACGGCTCTGAGCCCGCCCGCAGCGAAGGGACCTCCGGGGCCTCCCGCGCCGGGAGCTTGTGGGCAAGGATGGGGCCATGGCTCCTTGGTGGCACAGCGCAGTGGTCTACCAGATCTACCCGCGGTCCTTCGCCGACAGTGATGGTGACGGCGTGGGCGACCTCCCGGGCATCGTCGCCCATCTCGACCATCTGAGCGCCCTTGGCGTCGATGTCGTCTGGCTGTCACCGGCCTACCGCTCGCCCATGGACGACAACGGCTACGACATCTCCGACTACACCGACATCGACCCCCTGTTCGGCACGCTCGCCGACCTCGACGCCCTCATCGCCGGAGTGCACGCGCGTGGCATGAAGCTGGTCATGGACCTCGTGGTGAACCACACTTCCGACGAGCACCAGTGGTTCGTCGAATCGCGCGACGTGTCCTCGCCGAAGCGGGACTGGTACATCTGGCGTCCGGCCCGTCTGGGCCACGAACCCGGGACGCCCGGCGCGGAGCCCACCAACTGGGGATCGTTCTTCTCCGGGCCCGCCTGGCACTTCGATCCGGCGTCGGGGCAGTACTACCTCCACCTGTTCAGCGCCAAGCAGCCGGACCTGAACTGGGAGAACCCGGCGGTACGTCACGCCGTCCACGACATGATGCGCTGGTGGGTCGACCGTGGCGTCGACGGCTTCCGGATGGACGTGATCAACCTCATCTCGAAGACCTATCCGCTGGTGGACGGGCCGGTGAACGGGCCGGCCGGCCTGTCCTACGACCCGTCCCTTGTCGTGGAGGGCCCGCGCCTCCACGAGTTCCTTCGTGAACTGAACCGCGAGGTCGGAATCGAGGATCGCGAGTTGTTCAGCGTGGGCGAGATGATCCTCGTCGACGTCGAGCAGGCACGCTCGCACACGGCCGCCGACGCACACGAGGTGGGCATGGTGTTCACCTTCGAGCACATGAGCCTCGACTCGGGCCCGACCGGGCTGAAGTGGGACGTGGTGCCGTTGCACCTTCCTGCGCTGAAGGCGAACCTTGCCCGGTGGCAGTACGGATTGGCGAACGACGGCTGGAACTCGCTCTACTTCGAGAACCACGACCAGCCGCGGTCGGTGTCCCGTTTCGGCGACGACTCACCGGAATTCCGGATGGACTCGGCCAAGACGCTCGCTACGACGCTGCATCTGCTCAAGGGCACCCCCTACGTCTACCAGGGCCAGGAACTGGGGATGACCAACGCCGGCTTCACGGCCATCGAGCAGTACGACGACCTGGAGTCGACCCGGTTCTTCGCAGAAGCCTCAGCTGCCGGCGGCGACCCGGTGCAGCTGCTGGGTGCGATCGCCTTCAAGAGTCGCGACAACGGGCGCACCCCGATGCAGTGGGACGCCTCACCCCACGCGGGTTTCACCACCGGAGAGCCGTGGCTGGCGGTGACACCCAACCATGTCGAGGTCAATGCCGCTGCGGCGATCGCCGATCCGGCGTCGGTCTTCCACCACTACCGGGCGTTGATCGGCCTGCGCCATTCGCTGGAGGTGGTCCGCCAGGGACGCTTCGACCTGCTGCTGCCTGATGACGAGCACCTGTTCTGCTACACCCGCACCCTCGGTGACGAGGTGCTGCTGATAGTGGCGAACTGGTCGTCAGCCTCCGTCCCGCTGCCCACGTCCGAACTACCGTCACTGAACGGAGCACAGGTGCTGCTCGGCACGCATGCTTTCGCCCCCTACGACGACCTGGCCGCGTGGGAGTCGAGGATCTACCGCCTCGCCTGACTCAGGCTTCGAGCTCGGGGCGCCGTCCGGTCAGGGACAGTTCCTGGACGTCCTCGAGGCCCGCTGCGACGGCACCCTTCACGGCAGTGACGGTGGCGTCGGTGCTCGCTGCCGTCTCCTTCGCGCCGGTGAACTTGAGCTGGTTCTTGCCGATCAGGGCAGCGACTCCTGCGATGAGGAAGAAGACGACGGCGATCGTGGCGAAGCCCCACGCCAGCGAGGGCAGGATGTCGAGTGCGAACCAGGTCTGGTAGCCGAACGACAGCCAAAAGGCGAGGCCGAGGAGAAGCACGGTCAGGCCGGTGAGCCCGATGACCGCAGCCACCGTGAAGAGTCCCGCTCCGATGCCCGCGGCCTTGGCCTGGGGCATGAGTTCGGCCTTCGCCAGTTCGAGCTCTCCGCGGACGATGGCGGTGACATCGGCCTGGATGTTCTTGATCACCTCGGCGATGTCGGTCTGATCGGCCATTCCTCGCTCCTTCGGCGCACGTTGTGGTCAGCCTAACGGCTGCCCCGCCCGGGCGGGTGGGGACTTGTTGGGGTCAGAGGCTGATTTGCAGCCCGTCATCGGGAAGGTGAAGGGCTGCGCTCAACTCGCTGTGGTCGACGGTCGCCCGCCAGCACAGTACCGAGTAGGGCAGCAGCAGGGGTTCAGGTTCGCGCGCCGAGGAGTCGTAGAGGGCGCCGACCTCATCGAGGAGGGCATCGGCTTCCGGCTCTCCGAGCCCGGCCAGCCGCGGGGAACTGCTCACCATCTCCAGCATCCCCTCACGGGTGATCGGTACCCACATCCGGAACGATCGATGCTCAAGGATGGGGAAGTGCGGCGAGGCGGCGATGCCCGCGACCGAGTAGAGCTCCGCACCACTGGTCATGGCGTCCGGGTCGTAGGTTCGCAGGATCTTCGCCAGCCGCCGCACCCAGGGCACGGAGTCGTCGCGGACGGTGAACTGGACGCAGAGTCGGCCACCGGGGGCCAGGACACGGGCGAACTCGTCGAGGGCGAGCCCGATCGGCAGCAGGTGCATACCCTGGACGACGAGCACTTCGCTGAACGAGCAGGGCGCGAAGGGAAGTGCGTCGGGCGCGGCGGCCACACCTCGCAGCGCGGGGTACCGGTGGCAGGCCGCGCGGACAGCGGTGGACGACTTGTCCGTGATGGTGGTCGGGCTGTCGTCGTGTGCCAGGCGGTTCGCCGTCGCCCCCGATGCTTTCCCGATCGCCAGGACCGGGCCAGGTTTTGCGGGCGCGAGCCAGTCGACAGCTGTCGAAGGAAAGGCCCCGGAACGCCCGTTGGTCATTCCCGCATCGTAGGTGCTGCCGTCCCACTTGCCGAGGTGCACCTCCGTAGTCGCCCAGGAAGGCTGTGGACAACCTGGCCGGGGGACGGCCGCCGTCCACAGGCCAGCGGTTGGGTGACGCGTGCGGACGGCGCCTGCCGAAGGTGTGGACGTGGCGGAGCGCAGCGATGTCCTTGTGGTCGCGGGGACGGGGGAGGCCCAGGACCTGATCCTGTCCGCCGTGGCGGCCCAGGAACTGGCCGTCACCGTGACGACCGACCTCGATGCCCTTGCGACCCCGTGGCGTGAAGCCGGGGTGGTGCTGGTGGCAGACGACCAGGCCGAACGACTGGCAGCGCGAGCGCTCCCGCACCGGGACAGGGTGTACCTGGTCGGCTGGGACAGCCGTCGGTTGGCGACCTGGTCGACCCCCTTGTCCGCGCAGGTGATCGGATTGCCGGACGGTTCGGCGTGGCTTGGTGCGGTGCTGGCCGACGGGAGCGCCCGGGCGCGGGCTCCCGTGGTCGCCGTGCTCGGCGGCTCGGGCGGGGTGGGTGCTTCGACGCTCGCGGCGGCTCTGGCGCAGCTCGGTGCAGAACACCCGGAGGGCGCAGCACTGGTCGACGTCGATCCGGCCGGCGGTGGGATCGACCTGCTCCTGGGTGCGGAGCAGGTGCAGGGCTGGCGCTGGCCAGGCCTGCGCGCCGCCGAGGGCCAGCTGGGTGACCTGCGGCGGCAGTTGCCGGTGGTCGAGCGGGTGTCGGTGGTTTCGATGGCGCGCGGGGTGTCGCTCGACCTCGCGCGGGAGCCGCTCGCTGCCGTGATCGGCGGGCTGCGGTCGTGGCATTCGCTGGTTGTCGTCGACCCGGGGCGTTCGCTGGCACCGGCTTCGCGGGAGGCCGTCCGGCTGGCGAGCCGCCACCTGCTGGTCGTCGCCGGCGGCATCCGGGGAGTGGCCGCGGCTCGCCAGACCATTGCCGCGCTGGGGCTGGAACACCCGGAGCTGGTGCTTCGGCGCTGGCCGGGCGGGCTGCCGGCCGACCTCGTCGCCGAAGCTGTCGGGTACCCGGTGGTGGCGGTGCTGCCGGAGGAAAGGGCGCTGCGCTCGGCGGCCGAGCGTGGGGAACCGCCCGCGCGGGGAGCGCGTCGCGGCTACCGCAGGGCGGTGGCGAAGCTGCTCGCAGAGGTGGCCGGGGGCCGGCATGGCTGACGTCGACCTGGAGGCTGTCCGTGCCCACCTCGGCCAGCGCGGCCAGTTGCCCGGACCGGTGGAAGTCGGAGCTGCCCTGCGCATGCTCGGGATGCTGGTCAGCGACACCGTGGTGCGGCA
Organism: Propionibacteriales bacterium; assembly: GCA_038220215.1. Lineage (GTDB taxonomy): Bacteria > Actinomycetota > Actinomycetes > Propionibacteriales > Propionibacteriaceae > Propionicimonas. Next base: position 1,763 of record JBBRIY010000002.1, on the reverse strand, counting down.
GACGGTGGACGCCCTGCGGAGGGAGAGCGTTGGTGCCGGAGCCCTTGACCCGCTGCTACACCTGCCCGGCGTCACCGATGTCCTGGTCAACGGTCCCGACCGGGTCTACGTCGACCGCGGCTCCGGCCTCGAGCCCGCAGGGGTGCGGTTCGCCGGGGAGGACGAGGTGCGCCGACTTGCCGTCCGGCTGGCGGCGTCGGTGGGCAGGAGGCTGGACGACGGCTCGCCGTTCGTCGACGCACGGCTGCCCAACGGGGTGCGGGTGCACGCCGTCCTTCCATGCGTGGCGGACGCGGGCACCTGCCTATCGTTGCGGGTGCCGAAAGCACAGCGGCTGAGTCTCGAGGACTGGGTGGGCTGCGGCAGCCTCAGCAGTGACGGGGCCCACCTGCTGGCCGGTGTGGTGGCGAACAGGCGCGCCTTCCTTGTCTCCGGCGGCACCGGCTCGGGCAAGACGACACTCCTCGGCGCGCTGCTGGGGCTGGTCCCCGGGGCCGAACGCATCGTCATCGCGGAGGACTCCCGGGAGCTGCAACCCGACCACCCACACTGCGTCCGGCTGGAGGCGCGACCCGCGAACGCCGAGGGCGCCGGTGCGGTGACGCTGACCCAGCTGGTTCGACAGGCGCTGCGGATGCGGCCCGACCGGCTCGTTGTCGGTGAGGTGCGCGGAGCCGAGATCGCCGACCTGTTGAGCGCCCTGAACACCGGACACGAAGGCGGCTGTGGCACGGTGCACGCCAACTCCGCCGCCGACGTCCCCGCCCGGCTGGAGGCCCTTGCCGCCCTTGGCGGGCTGGGGCGCGACGCGTTGCACGCGCAGCTGGCTGCCGCGTTGCAGCTGCTCGTTCATGTGCGCCGCCTCCCCGACGGACGCAGGTGGGTCGACGAGGTGCGGGTGGTTCGCGCCGACCCCACCACCGGACGTTGTGCCGGCGTGCCAGCGATCCGCTTCCTCCCCGGGGCGCCCAGTGTTCTGGGCGAGGCCTACCACGAGCTCACCCGGCTGGTGGGGCGGTGATCGCGCTTGCGGCTGTTGCGGTGTTCGTCGCCGTCCTCCTGCTGGGTGGAGACACCCGGGCATCCCGGCTGCGCCGCCTTGGCGCACGACCGGAACCCGGGCGTCGCTCCCGGCGCTGGCAGGGGCTGGTCGCGCCGGCCGGGCTGGCGGGGCTCGTCGGCACAGGAGGGCTGCTGGCCGGCGGCTCCGGGGCGGCAGTCTGCCTCGCCGTGGGGCTCCCGCTCCTCACGGCGGTGCTGGTGTGGCGTCGCCACCGGGTGCGCCGGGGGACGGTGCGCAACGCGGCCGATGTCGCGACCGCGTGCCGGCTCCTCGCGGGGCTCCTGCAGCTGGGGCATGTGCCGTCCGCTGCGTTGCGGGTCGCTGCCGGCGAGTGCCCGCTGCTGGCAGAGGCCGTCGCCGTGCAGCAGGTCGGCGGTGCGGTGGCCCCGGCGCTACGACGGCTCGGAGCCCGTCCCGGTGCCCGCGGCCTGGCGGAGCTGGGAGCGGCCTGGGAGGTCTCCGAGCGCACCGGTGCCTCCCTCGGTGCCACCCTGGACGCGCTCGCCGAGAGGCTGGTCGCGGCGGGCGCGGTGACCGACGTGGTGAGCGCAGAACTGTCGGCTCCACGCGCGACCGGACGGCTCCTGGCCGTGTTGCCGGTGGCCGGTCTGGTGCTCGGCTACGGAATGGGCGGCGACCCGGTCGCCTTCCTGACCGGGTCGGCAGCCGGGCAGGTCAGCCTGGCACTGGGCGTCGCGCT
>JBBRIY010000001.1:0-33927 GCA_038220215.1 Propionibacteriales bacterium | reverse complement strand
GATCACCAGCGCCAGCCCTACGGCTCCCTTGAGGAAGGGGATGCCCGTGCTCTGCAGTGAGATGGAGATCAGGATCAGGATGACGATGGACGGGATCGCCAGCACGATGTTGGTGAAGCCCATCAACAGCTCCTCCACCCAGCCGCCGACATAGCCTGCCAGGACGCCGATGGCGACGCCGATCGCCACCGCGATGGTGCCGGCCAGCAGGCCGATCGTCAGCGACGTTCGGGTGCTGGCCATCAGGACGGCGAGCACGTCGTAGCCGAAGTTCTCAGTGCCGAGGATGTGCTGTGCCGACGGGGAGTCGTACAGCGAACCGACCTTCTGGTCCGGCCCGTAGGGGTAGAACAGGGGCCCGATGAAGGCGAGGGCTACGACCGCGCCGATGATGCCGAGCGCAATCCACATGCGTGAGCCGAAGTTGAGGCTCCGCCAGGCCGGTTTGGTCTTCTCTGGTTCGTTGGGCAGACCCTCGGGAACCAGCGGTCCCGCGGCTTCTGCAGTGACGGCGGCGCTCTGAATGTTGGTCATATCACTTCTCCCCGGACTTGGAAGCGCGGATCCGCGGGTCGATGAAGCCGTAGAGGATCTCGACCAGATAGTTGGCGACGAGCACGGCGATCGTAATGATCAGCGTGACCGCCTGGATCACCGGGTAGTCGTTGGAGGAGATCGCGCCGAACAGCAACGACCCCATCCCCGGATAGCTGAACACCAACTCCGTGATTAGCGCTCCGCCCACCATCGTGCCGATGCTCAGGGCAAGACCGGTGATCTGGGGCAGCATGGCGTTGCGGAAGATGTAGCCAGTCATCTTGCGGTCACCGATGCCCAGGCTCCGGGAGTAGTTGACGTAATCGGAACCCAGTTCGTAGATGGCCATCGAGCGCATGCCGACGGCCTGGCCGCCGATGTTGATGAGCACGAGCGAGGCGAAGGGCAAGTACCAATAGGTGAGGGCATCAGAGAAGAATGTCCAGCTCCACTCCGGCGAACTACCAAGGGAGTAGGCCCCACCCACCGGGAACCAGCCGAGGACGACGCCGAAGACGTAGAGCAGGATGATCGACAAGCAGTAATACGGCGTGGAGTTGAACAACAGTGCTGTCGTGAACACCGACTTGTCCCAGCCGCCGCCCTTGTAGGCGGCGATGGCGCCAAGGAGGTTGCCGATGATCCAGCCGAGGACGATTGCGGGAAGTTGGAGTGCCAGGGTGTAAGGCACCGATTGGGCGATGAGGCTCGACACCGGGGTGGGGTAGAACGAGAACGATGCCCCGAAATTCCCGCCGAACACGCCCGTGATGTACAACACGAACTGGTCCCAGAGCGGCTTGTCAAGGCCGAACTCCCTCATGAAAGCCTCATACGTTCGAGCCTGGGCCTCGGAGGACAAGCCTCCCTGGCCCATCTTCGAAACCAGCACGTCGACCGGGTTACCCGGGATGAGCCGGGGTAGCACGAAGTTCAGAACAACGGCTACCACCAGCGCACCCAGATACCAGACGGTCTTGTTGGCCAGATAGCGCCTTAGACCCATGGCAATCCAACTTTCCTAGAACGGACGCTGACTCAGCCGGCGATCTTCTTGATCTTGTACATCCACGTGTTGCCGGCGCCGCGGAACATCGGCGGGGCGTAGCTGTTCTTCTCGTCGGGCCAGTTGAAGAAGTTGGTGGCGTTGTACTCGTAGAACTCGTCCGGCCGGTACATGATCGGGCAGGCGGGAACTTCCATGCGGTACAGCGCATCCAGCTTGTCGTAGGCAGCCTTCTTGCCGGCATCGTCGGTCGCCTGCGAGGCCTCGGTGAGGAGTGCCTCGACGTCCGCGTTCTTCCACCGGCCGTAGTTGGCGAAGGTCGTCTTGCCGATCGGCTGCACCTCGGACTGGCTCATGATGTCCTTGAACCGGGCCCACGGGGTGGCCGGGTTCACACCGGACACGTACCAGACGGCCAGGTCGAAGGTTCCACCCTGGATGGCCTGGGTGGTCTCAGCCTGCTGCGGGAAGTTGGTCGAGCAGTCGATGCCGATCGCCTTCAGGCTCTTCGCGATGATCTCGCAAGATGCGTTCCAGTCGGTCCAGCCGGTCGGGGTGATCAGCTTCCACGGGCCGAGGCGGGTGCCGTCGATGGTGTAGACACCGTCGCCGCCCTTCTTGGCTCCGGCGTCGGTGAGCAGCTTCTCCGCTGCGGCCGCGTCGTACTTCCAGCCATTGGCCTTGGCGTCGTCGGCGTTGAAGAACTTGCCTTCTGCACCGGTCGGCAGGATGAGGCTCGCCTGCACCTCGGCGGAGTAACCCGACATGGCCGTCTCTGCGATCGACGCGTAGTCGATCGCCGAAGCGATGGCCTTGCGCACGGCCGGGTTGTCGAGGCCCTTCTTGGTGGTGTTCATCAACAGCATCGGCATGCTGCCCGGGACGAAGTACGGCTTGTCCTTGAGGTAGGTGCCGACCGGCTTGCCACCCTCCCACATCTTCCAGATCTGGGAGACGAACTGCTGCATGATGTCCAGTTCGCCGGCCTGGAACTTGATGTTGCCATCCTCGTTGGACTTGAAGATCGGGTGGATGATCTGCTTCATCACCGGCAGGCCGCCGTAGAACGTCTTGCCCCAGTAGTTCTCGTTAAGCGCCAGCACGACCTGAGTCTGGTCGGCCTTGCTCAGCGTGAACGGACCGGTGCCGATCGGCTTGTCCATGATCTCGGTGGGCAGCTTGTCGTCTGCGATCTTCGAGAACACGGCTGTCGGCAGGATGTAGGTCTCGGTGAGCATCCGCAGCACCTGACCCACGTTCTTGGTCGTGGCGCTGACCGTGACGACGACGGTCTTGTCGTCGGGCGCCGCGATGGCGTCGGCGGCGGCCCAGAAGGACGCAGTCGAGATGCCGGGGTTCTTCTTGCCGAGCTCGAAGGTTGCAACGACGTCCTTGGCGGTGCAGGGGCTGCCGTCAGAGAAGGTCACGCCGTCCTGCATGGTGAGGGTGATGGTCTTGGTGCCGTCGAGCTTGTACTCCTTGGCCAGGCCCGGCATGACCTCACCGGTGGCGATGTTCCAGCGGAGCAGGCTTTCGAACACGATCTGCATGACGTTGCCAGATGCCGGCCAGGCAGCTGTCGGGGAGAGCGGGTTGAACGTGGCCGGCGGCCCCCACTGGAAGCCGGCGATCAGCAGGCTGTCGGCGGTGGCTCCGGCGCGGCCCTTGCCGACCTGGCCATTGTTGCCGACGCCGAGCTTGGCCTCGGTGCCGCCGGTGGCGCCGCCGGATGCGCCGGTGTTGGCAGCCGGTGCACACGCCGCGAGGGCGAGGCCGCCGATCGCAAGGCCACCGATCTTGATGAACGAGCGGCGCGACGGCTGCTCGAAGACGGAATCTGACATTGACTTCCTCCTGTTGACTGGCCCCGCTCCGGGGTCCGATGGTTTTTGTTGAGTCTTCGTTGACTAACGATTCCTTGTTGGTGCCCGGCGCGAGGACCGGGCCTGCGCGCTCATCTCTCCCGGGCGGCTCCAAGGGCGAGCGGCACGGTCAGGGAGCGCAGCACTGTCGGGCCCGTGAGCTGCGACAACTCGATGCCCTCGAGGTCTCCTGCGACGTCGAAGGTGTGGGATTCGCCCGGGAACAGGTCGACCATCATGGTGTCGGTCGTCGCGTCCTCGCAGACCCGGTCGGCGAACAGGCACAGGGTCCGCAGGAAACTGCCGGCCACCACCGTCACGGCAGCGCCGGCCGGTGTCGCGGTGACCGTCCCTTCGAGGGCTGGCACGGGGATGGACGCTTCGACGTCCTCGACAAGGAGCCTGACGAGCCGTTCGGCGCCGCGGACGGTGACGACGATGGCCAGGTCATCGGTTGCTGCCTCGGGAACCGGGACGGAGACGGCCACGTCCAGCCGGTCCCGGACCGGCACGACGGCGTCCACCGGTGTCGACCAGAGCACTTCTCCCGAGAGGCGGCGCAGCTCCACCTGACCGGCGGCGTTCCACTCGGCCACGCTGTCGTTGACCAGCGACAGCCGCCACTGGCCGCCCTCCGGCGACAGGAGCGCCACGCGGTCGGCGTACGCCGAGCGCACCGCGTACCACAGCGGCTTGCGGCGGGCCACGGTCCCGCCGGCGGCATTGGTGCCGAGGTCGAGGGCCGCCCAGGACGTCACGGGCCAGCAGTCGTTGAGCTGCCACACGATCGAGCCGAGACAACGTCCCCGCAGCGATCGCCAGCGGTCGATGCCGTAGCGGACGGCCCGGGCCTGCTGCAGCTGCATCGCGAACAGCCACTCGTCGAAGTCGTCAATGCCCTCGCCGGGGGCGGGCAGGTGGCCGACGATGCCGCTGTTGAGCTTGGTGTTGCCGCCGGCGGCCTTCTGGTGCGCCAGCATGGCTGCTGAGGTGGCGCTGCGGTCCTGCGGCTCGAGCGTGCGTGCCCAGGTGGCCCAGGTCGCCGGCCCCTGGTAACCGAACTCGCTGACGAACCGCGGGGAGTAGGCGTCGTAACCGGTGTAGTCGCGATCGTTCCAGACATCCCAGATGTGCACGCAGCCGTAGTTCGGGTCGTTGGGGTGCAGGCCCTTGGCCACCTCTTCCGGGCCCGAGGACGGGCTGCCGGGCCAGTACGGACGGGACGGGTCGAGCTCTGCGACGACCTGCGGGAGGAGGTCGTAGTAGTAACCCGAACCCCAGGTGCGACCCTCGAGCTTGTCGGCCCAGTTCCAGTCGTGGAAGCCCCAGATGCACTCGTTGTTGCCGTTCCAGACGACCAGCGAGGGGTGTGCGGACAACCGGATCACGTTGTCGCGGGCCTCCGCCTCCACCTCGAAGCGGAACGGCTCCTCCTCGGGGTAGGCGGCGCAGGCGAGGCAGAAGTCCTGCCACACCATGACGCCCAGCTCGTCGCACGCCTTGTAGAAGGCCGCCTGCTCGTAGATGCCGCCGCCCCAGATGCGCAGCAGGTCGACGTTGGCGTCCTTGGCCTGCTGCACCCGCTCGCGGTAGCGCTCGGGAGTGATCCGGCTCGGGAAGCAGTCGTCGGGAATCCAGTCCATGCCGCGGACGAACACCAGTTCACCGTTGATCCGCAGGCCGAAGGTCGCACCGTCACCGTCGGCGTCCGGGGTGGTGTCGAGCTCGATGCTGCGGAAGCCGGTCTCGCGCTGCACCTCGTCGAGGACGGCGACGTCGTTGTGCAGCATCACGTCGACGGTGTACAGCGGCTGGTCGCCGATGCTGTGCGGCCACCAGGGCTCGATGTCGCTGATCGGGATGACGATTTCCGTCCAGTCCTCTGCCGACGCTCCCGCCTCTGCGTCGGCGGAGGTCGCGCCCGTTCCGTGCACTCGCACGGTGAGGGCTGCGAAGCGGGTGGCACCGGAGACCTGGACGTGCACGCGCAGCTCGCCGTTCCAGCCGCCCGAGCCGTTCGGGGTGGCTGTGGCGAAGACGGCGAGGTCGGTGATGCGGGCGGTCTCCCAGCTGCGCAGGCCGATCGTCTTCCAGATGCCGGCCGTGATGAGGCGTGGCCCCCAGTCCCAGCCGAAGTTGCAGGCCATCTTGCGGACGAGGTTGTACGGGTCACGCTCGACGTGGATCCGCTCGCCGACCAGCGCCGCCATCTGCGCGGTGTACTCCAGCACTGGGGCGAAGGTGACCTCGATGACGTTCGTCCCGGCCCGGAGCAGGTTCCCGACGGAGAAGACGTTGCGGCGGTGCATGTTGACCGAGCCACCGACGTGCGTGCCGTTGCAGAACACCTCTGCGATGGTGTCGAGTCCATCGCAGAGCAGTTCGCAGTTGGCGGACTTCAGTTCCTCCGCGTAGGACGCGAGGTCGAATTCAGCACGGTAGGTCCAGGCCTGCTGGCCCACCCAGTGCTGGTCCGCCTCTGCAGTGCCCAGGTACGGGTCGTCGATGAGGCCCTCTGCCAGAAGATCGGTGTGCACCACACCGGGCACGGTGGCCGGGATACCGGCGGCGAGTTGGTCACGCAGGGCTTCGGGCACCCCAGCCCAGCCATGGCCGGACGCATCCGCACGGACGGTCCACTTGGCCTCAGCCAGATCCAGCCAACCCTGCCCCACGAGTCCTCCTTGACCCCGACAACCCCGGTCTGACCGGGTGTCGACTGCCGTCCATGAAGACCCATCACTGACGCAACGGTGCAGCCAACTGCAGGCAAGCTAGCACAGACCGCAAACGCTCTCATCGCCTCTCACGCAAAATTATCGACCTCTTGCGCTGATCGTTATCGCCCCGATACATATGCACGCTCCAACCAGGGCGCGGAAGCGTCGAGGCCGCTCAGCAACGAGTCGGCGGTGCGGTGCAGTCGATGCCGCCCAGACGCGTCCCGCGAACGGGACGCCGCGCCGGCGCCCAGGCCCGACCTGGCGACCAGGAACGTCTCCTCGCTGCTCCCGCGAGCACGCGGTCCCCATTGGGGACGGTTCCTCACTCGGTCCGCACGCGCACAAACCGTCCCGCCACCCCGGCCGAGCGGACCAAGTTGGGGACGGTTCCAAATTCGGTCCACCCGTCGCCGGGGACCGCGACATTTCCTCGAATCAGGCTTTGGGGGCGGCGTCGTCGTCGGACGGGTTCGCCGTCTCGTCAGTGCCGACTGGCTTGATCTCGTCCTTGAAGCCGCGGATCGCCTGCCCGGCACCCTTGCCGAAGTTGGCGAGCCGCGCGCCACCGAACAGCAGCAGCGCCACGACAGCGATGATGACCCATTCCCAACCGCCAAGACTCATGACGCTCCTTCTTCCTCAGGCTGGTGCAATTCTCCTGCCGCCAGCAAGGCGCCGTCTGAGATCGCTCTCACTACAGTGCCATATCGTGGGCGGCGAGGCGACCAACTGGCAGCATCGCGGCTGGTGGCGACGACGCCACGACGAGGAGGATCCCCATGGAACAGCAGTCCCGCACCCTCAAGCCCGGGCAGCGCTCGCAACTGTTCACCTACAACCTGGCCACCGGCGCCAGCACCCTGGTGGCGGAATCGACAACGGTGCTCTTCGAGGCCCCGAACTGGACGGTGGACGGCGAATGGCTGATCGTGAACGGCGAGGGCCTATTGCAACGCGTCCCGGCAGCCGGCGGGGAGCTCGAACCGATCGAGGTTCCAGGGCTGCCGCTGCTCAACAATGACCATGTGCTGAGCCCGGACGGCACCTCCGCCTATGTGTCCGGGTTCGACGGGCACCTTCACCAGGTCGACCTGGTGGCGCGGACGTCCCGACAGGTGTCGAACGATCACGGACCGGCGTTCATCCATTTCCTGCACGGCGTGTCCCCTGACGGCCGGCTGCTGGCCTACATCGGCATGGACCTGCTGCCCGACGGTGGAGTCCGGACGAACATCTACACTGTCCCCACCGCTGGCGGCCCTGACGTTCAGCTGACCGACAGCCCCGCTCCCCATGACGGCTCCGAGTTCAGCCCGGACGGCGATTGGATCTACTTCAATTCCGAACGCGGCTCCGATGTGCCCGGGCACGCCCAGCTGTTCCGGATGCGGCTGGACGGGTCCGGCATCGAGCAACTCACCCGCGACGAGCGCGTGAACTGGTTCCCGCACCTCTCGCCAGACGGCACCCACGTGGCCTACATCAGCTTCCCGGCAATGACGCTCGGTCACCCCGCCGACCTGGACGTCATTCTCCGCCTGCTCGGCCCCGACGGCGTCGGCACCGACCTCGTCCACCTCTTCGGCGGTCAGGGGACGATGAACGTCCCTAGCTGGGCACCCGACAGCACCCGCTTCGCCTACGTCGCATACCCGCTCTCCTGACCTGAGCCCGGATGATCCGAACCTGGGGACGGTTCCTGGTTCGGTTCAGGTTGAATCGTCAACTTGGCGGGAACTGAGAACCGTCCCCGGTTTGCGCCAGGACCGTCCGCGTCGTGCCGTCCTCGCTGGTGGCGGTGATGGTGAAGGTTTCCGCTGCGAGGTCGGCGTCCAGGGTGGCAGCGCGGCCGCCCTTGCGCCAGGTGATCCGTAGCGTCCGGGGGCTGGTTTCCGCGACCTCGCAGGTGGCGTCGAAGCCGAACGCACCGAAGGTGTTGCGGAACCGCAGCAGCTCCAGCTGGCGGGTGACCACAGGCTGATCCAGTCCGGCAGTGATCGCTTCGGCGGACAGGTTCGTCCGGTTGATCTCCTTGTGGCCGCCCTCGCCTGCTCGTTCGACCGCGGCGTGGTCGTTACCGCCGGCGAACAGGTCCAGGTACCAGACCTGCGGCTTGCCGGGCATGAACAGCTGGATGGCCCGGGCCAGCAGCAGCCGCGCCTCACTCTCCCCCAGCGCGCTGAAGTAGGTCGCGTTCACCTGGTAGTAGATGTTCTTCGCACCGTGCAGGTCCTTCACGTAGCCACCGCGGCCGGTGATGGTGGCGATCAGCGCCTGGATGCGCTCCTCCGGCAGCAGGCCCTTCAGGTCGAGCACGGGGATGCCATCGTGGCAGCCGAGCATGTTCACCGTCCGGATCCGCTGGCCGAGCAGTTCGCCGATCCACCGCTTGAGCAGGGACGCGTCCGCGTTCTCGAAGGCGTCGATCACCAGCCCGGGAAGGAAAAAGTCGTAGGTCAGGAAGCCCTTGGCTGCGATCGTGGCGTGGATGCCCTCGGCGTAGGTGGAGTGGATCTCCGGCAGCAGCTTCAGCCCTCGGCGGTCGGCCAGCCCCTTGACCCGGGCCAACAGGTCCCAGGTGCCCGGATCGTTCAGGAAGTTCTTCAGTCCTGGCTCCTTGGGCGCATAGGCGAAAGCGTCCAGCCGGACGATCTGCGCGCCGTAGCCGGCGAGCTTGTCGAGGGTGTCGGCATAGAAGTCCCAGACCAGGGGGCTCTTGATGTTGAGGTCCATCTGGCCCAGGTAGCGCCGGCGGGATTCGACGAGGTCGACCACGCTCTCACGCGCGGCCTCGAACCCCGTGAAGTCGGCTTCGGCCGGGCGTCCGCCGACCGCGAGGACGGACGCGAGCCGGCCGGCCAGCACCTCGGCCGTGCCGTACTGCAGCCCGGTCGCGTCCATCACGTCCTGGGTGTCCGGGACGGTATAGCGCACCTCCTGGTAGAAGGTGTTCCAGTACGGCTTCTCGCTGCCGTCCGGCAGCCGCACCATCAGGATCGGCAGGCCGGGCTTGCGGAAGAACATGTCCTTGATCAGCTCTGGACGCGGCTCGACGTAGCCGCCGTCGGTGAGTTCGCCGTTGCCGGCCCAGAACGCGTTCCAGTCGACGAAGAAGTCGACGTAGGGCGATCGCTCACCGTTGGCGATGATGTCCTGGAACTGCGGTGACAGCACCGAGGCGTGGTTAAGAATGAAGTCGAACGTGAAGTCGATGCCCTCCTCCGCCAGAGCAGCGATGTCGTCGCGGGTCGCGAACTTCTCGCTCAGCGAGTAATCGATCACGGAGAAGCCGCGGTCCAAGTCGGTGTTGAAGACGCTCGGCAGCAGGTAGGCCGAGCTGAACACGTCCTTCAGTTCGGGACGCCGGAGAAACGCGACCAGGTCGGCGAGAGTGCCGCCGATGCTGTCGGGGTAGACGTTCAGCATCGTGCCGGCCGCCGGCAGGTCGGCCCCCATCGCCGTGAGGTAGCCGTCATAGTCGAGCAGTTCGCCGGAACGGGACACGATGATCGCCGCTCGGGAGGCCTGCGACCGCAGTCGTGCCTGTTCGAGCTCGAGCACCATCGTCGTGAACGGGCTGTCCACTGCCCCGTCCCTGCTGCGCGAGCGGCGGTGCGCCAGGGTCTCCTCCGGGGTGCTGTTCAGCAGAATCGGGATGTCGACACCGACCAGGTGCTCGTTGTTCCCGTGCGTCCATTCCACGACGATCACCGGGGTGCCGGAGAGGTCCACCTCGTCGTACCACAGGGCGTCCGCGGTGCGGCCCATCCGCTTCAGGAGCAGGGAGTCGGCCCCGGCGTGGAAGGCCGCGAGGATGCGGTTGATCTCGTCGAAGTCCACCTCGGCCGGGGTGCCGAGGTAGCCGGTGAGCGCCGCGCGTCCGGTCTTCTGGTAGGTCGCCAGCCACGGGTGGGCGGCCACCTGCCGGGGGTCGGCATCGGCATCGGCGGACTGCAGGGCCGCGAGCTCGGCACGGACAGGGGCGGCGTAGACGTCCCGGGCCACCAGTCCCTGGAGGCCCCCAACGCGAAAGGTGCGCAACCGCTCGGCGTCATTGGCCGACGGGATGCGCCGCGGGTAGTTGTCACCGGAGAGGACATAGGCGCCGACGCCGAGCCGGTTGAGCCCGTAGGCCAGCAAGGAGCCGGTCTCGGACTTGCCGACCCCCGAGCCGCCATGGACCGACACCACCGCCCGGTGCTGGGGACGGGCAGCGAGCACCGGTTCCAGCAGACGCCACAGCTCAGGGAAGATGCTCTGCGCCGCGGCAATGTGGCCCGGCGTGATCTGCACCTTGTCGCCGGGCATGTCGCCCGTGGGAACAGCCTCGGGATCGGTCAGTTCCGGGAAGCTCACGTCCATGGGGTTGCCTTCCGTCCTCACACCCTTGTCCAGGAATTCAGCAGCCTAGTAAACCTTCGGCGTCACTGGCAGCCCCTTTGACTAAATCGATTGACCTCCCATGCAGCCACCCGCAGCCGTCCACGCTGTTTCCGGCGAAGAGCCAATGCTGGATCAGCGTCTCCGGTTCTGCCGCCGGCTTCGTCAGGTTCGGCACCGGCGGGACCACCCGTCCCAGCTTGCCCCCGCGTGAACAACAGGACGGTTCTCTCGGTTCACCGGAACCGAGAGAACCGTCCCCACGGTTCAGGGTGTTGGACCGAGTTAGGAACCGTCCCCAATTCGGGTCAGGAGCGGAAGTCGGCGGCCAGGTTGGCCAGCAGGCGGGCTCCGAAGCCGGTGGCTCCGGCGGAGCGCCAGGCGTCGTCGGCGTCGGTCGACATCGTGCCGGCGATGTCGATGTGCGCCCACGGCGTCTTCGCGACCATCTCGTCAAGGAACAAGGCCGCTGTGGTAGCACCGGCGTGCGGGCCTCCGAGGTTCGACATGTCAGCGATGTCGGAGTCGAGTTGCTTGCGGTACTTGCGCTCCAGCGGCAACTGCCAGACCGGCTCGTCGGTGGCGGTTGCTGCAGCGATCACGCGGTCGACCATGCCCTGGTCGTTGCCGAGGACGGCCGCACGCGACTTCCCCAGTGCCATCAGGGCGGCGCCGGTCAGGGTGGCGATGTCGACGATCGCGTCCACACCGGCCTCCACGGCCAACGCAAGGCCGTCCATCATCGCGATCCGGCCCTCGGCGTCGGTGTTCTTGATCTCCACCGTCTTGCCGTTGCGGCAGGTGAGCACGTCACCGAGCTTGTAGGCCGACCCTGAGGGCATGTTGTCGGTACACACCAGCCACGCCGACACCGCGGCAGTCGTACCCAGGTCGCGGAGCGCCGTGAACGCGCCGAGCACGGCCGCAGCGCCACCCATGTCCATCTTCATCAGCAAGTGCATCGGGTCGGACGGCTTGAGGCTGATGCCCCCGGAGTCGTACATGATGCCCTTGCCCACCAGGCCGAGGTGGCCGGTCACGTCACCCTGCGGGGTGTAGGTCAACACCACCAGCCGGGGTTCCTCCTCGCTGCCCGCGTTCACGCCGAGGATCCCGCCGCACCGCATGTCGATCAGCGCGGCCTTGTCGAAGACCTCCACCTCGAAGCCGAACTCGGCACCCAGCTCGACCGCGACGTCAGCGATGCCGGTGGCGGTCAGGTGCCCCGGCGGGGTGTTGGCCAGGTCTCGGGCCACCACCGTCGCACGGACACCGATCTGACCGGCGTCGATTCCGGCCGTCAACGCAGCGGTGTCGGCGCCGGCAACCTTCAGCTGCAACACCGCCAGCGCCACCTCCTTGGGCTCTGCCTTGAGCACCGAGTAGCGGTATCGGGCCAGCAACGACCCCTCCGTAAGTACTTTTGCCACCGTCTGCACGTCCATGCCCAGGTCCGGCACGTCGATGCCGATCCGGCCACCCTTCTTCGCGGTTGCCCGGGCGGCGGCCGCGGCAGCATCACGCAGCTTGTCCGCGTCCAGTTCCGCGGGATCACCGATTCCGACAAGTACCAGCGGGTGGCCATCCTGCGCCACCACCAGGCTGCTGCCGGGGCTGGCGTCGAAGCCTGCGGCAGCGAGCGCGTCGGGCCCCATCCCGACCACGCCGGTCAGGTCGGTACCGGCTCCGACCAGGAGTGCCACCGCATCAAGATCAGGGCTGAAGTCCTGAACAGCAGAAACATCACAGGCCCCGCCGAGCGCAGGCACGGGCGTGAACTCAGCAGGAATCATCTTGATGGGGTTGTGGCTCATGGAACTCCTCCGGATCAGACGTCGATGAGTGGACACTAGTGCCTCCCGTCCCCCCGTTGGCAGGGCCTGATGCGCGCTCGTTATGGGGCGCTAGTGTGCTCGCGTGGGACCCGTGGCGATCGTCTTGACCATCCTCGTTCTCGCCGTTGTGGCCTTCATGTCCAACCGCGTTCCGATGGGAATCGTCGCGCTCGGCGTTGCGCTCGCTCTGTGGGCGACCGGGATCCTCACCCTGAACCAGTCCCTCGCCGGCTTCGGCGATCCGGTGGTGCTCTTCATCGCCGCGCTGTTCGTGGTGTCGGAGTCGCTCGATTCCACCGGCGTCACCGCGTGGGCCGGTCAACAGGTGATCAGCCGTGGCGGCGAGAAACGCACCCCGCTGCTCGTGGTGATCTGCCTCCTCGTCGCCGTCCTGACCGCCCTGATCAGCGTCAACGGCGCGGTCGCAGCCCTCATCCCCGTCGTGGTTGTCATCGCCGTCCGGATCGGCATTGCACCCAGCAAGATGCTGATGCCGCTGGCCTTCTCCGCGCACGCCGGCTCGATGCTCGCCCTGACCGGAACGCCGGTGAACATCATCGTCAGCGAAGCTGCCGTGGACGCCGGTGCCCGCCCCTTCACGTTCTTCGAGTTCGGGCTGGTGGGTGTGCCGCTGGTTGTGGGCACGATCGCGATCCTCGCCCTCCTCGGCGACCGGGTGCTCCCTGATCGAGCTCCTGCGGCGCTCCCTCCCGACGTCAGCAGCCACGCCCGCACCCTGCGCGCGCAGTACGCGCTGCCGGCGGACGCCGAACTGGTGGGCGCCGGCACGGGCGTCACAGAAGTGGTGATCCCCCCTCGCTCCGACCTGATCGGCCTCCACCTGTTCGCCGGCATGACCACACCGAGCGGCGACCTGGTGGTCCTTGGTCTCCAGCGTGGCGGTGAGGACCTGATCGGCCCGGACGCAACGCTGCAGGCAGGCGACAGCCTTTTGCTGCGTGGCAGTTGGGCACACCTCGAAGCGCACACCGCCGGCCCGGAGGTGCTGGTCGTGGACGAGCCGTCCTCGCTGCGGCGCACGGTCCCGCTGGGCACCGGGGCGAAGCGGGCGATCGGCATCCTCGCAGCGATGGTCGTCCTGCTGGCCACCGGGGTGGTCCCCCCGGCCGTGGCCGGCATCCTTGCCGCGGGGGCGATCGTCGTGACGGGTGTCCTCACACCGACCCAGGCCTACCGGGCCATCTCCTGGACGACCGTGGTGCTGGTGGCCGGCATGATCCCGCTCTCGACGGCGTTCATCACCACCGGCACGGCCGACCTCATCGCTCGGGCGTTGCTGTCCGTGATCGGGGGGGCGTCACCGTCGCTCGCCCTGCTCGCGCTCGTGGTGTTGACCATGGTGCTCGGCCAGTTGATCTCGAACACGGCAACGGTGCTGATCATGGCGCCGATCGCGGCCGTGCTCGCTGCCGATATGCAGGTTTCCGTCCTGCCCTTCATGATGGCGCTCACCGTGGCGGGCGCCGCGTCCTTCCTGACGCCGGTCGCCACTGCAGCGAACACCATGGTGATGGAACCCGGCGGCTACCGGTTTACGGACTACTGGAAGCTCGGCCTGCCACTGATCCTGCTCTTCCTCGTTGTCGCGGTGCTGTGGGTTCCCGTGATCTGGCCCTTCTGAAAGGACTCTGGTGACCCAGAACATCTCCCTGGCGGTGGTGCTGACCGTGCTGGCCTCGGTGGCCCTCGCCGTTGCCTCCGTCGTGCAACACGGCGCCGTGGGCGATGCCGCAGGCAAACAGGGTGCAAAGCTGTCGGGCTCCGACCTGCTGGCCGTCATCCGGAACCCGCGTTGGCTCGGTGGGTTGATGCTTACCGGCGTGGGTGCCGTGCTGCAGATGACCGCACTGCTGCTGGCGCCGGTCACCGTGGTGCAGCCGATCGGCGTACTGGCGGTGCCGTGGACCATCCTGCTGGCCGCCCGCGTGCACAAGAGCCCGATCACCGCGGCGATGTGGGGCGCCACAGCCCTCACCGTCGTGGGTACCGCTGCGTTCGCCTGGGTGGCGATCCGCAACGCAGCGCCCTATCCCGTCCTCAACGACACCTGGCTGGTCCTGGGCACCCTCGCAGGTTTCGGCATTGCCGGCCTGCTCGCCCTCGCCGGCGCTCGCGGCCCGGTGGCCTGGCAGTGCCTTGCGTGGTCCGCGGCGGCAGCAGTGATCTACGGCGCGGAATCAGGCGTCGTCAAGGCCATCGGCCACTATGTCACGAGCAGGCCCTGGCTGGGCTCGCCGGTCTTCTGGCTGCTGGCCGCGTCCATCGTCGCCGGCATGGTGCTCGCCGGCATCTGGATCCAGCAGGGCTATGCGTCCGGTGCAGCGGAGATCGTGGTCGGGACGCTTAATGCCGCCGGGCCGGTCGCCGGAGTGGCCTACGGCATCGCCGTCCTCGGCGAGGGCATGAACCTCGACTGGGGTGCAGCCCTGCTGATGCTGCTGTTCGCGGCAGTGGCGATCTCTGGAGTGGTGCTGCTGTCGCGGATCCACCCCGGAGCACAACGAACTGAAGCCGAAACGGCCGAAGAGGCTTCTACTCGCAGGATGGAACAGCCATGATGCGTATCCAGGAAATGCCGAAGATGTGGGAGACAGCATGAATCCGGTATTGGCGTTTGTCGTTGTCATGCTCGTCTGGACGGTGAGCGATTGGGTGGCGAAGAAGACGAAGTCGCTGCTCTCCAGCCTCTTCGTCGCCTCGATCATCTTCCTGATCGGCTTCATGACCGGCGTCTTCCCCACCGACCTGCTGCAGGCGTCCTCGCTGCTCGGGCTGGCCGGAGCCATTGTCGGCTTCATCATCGTGCATCTCGGCACCATGATCAGCCTGGATGACTTCAAGAAGCAGTGGAAGACCCTCCTGATCGGCATCTCGGCTGTCGTGGGCATCGGTCTGCTCCTGCTGGTCGCCGCCGCCATCTTCGGCGGTGCGCCGCGGAGCGTGGACGATTACGGCGACCTCATCACGAGTGGCATCTCCGTAGCACGCGACTATGCGATCGCCGGCATCGGCGCCCTCTCCGGCGGCACGATCTCTGTGCTGATCGTCCAGGAGGCAGCCCTCGGCATCGGCCTGACCACCGTGGCGGCGTTCCCCGTGCTGATCGCAGCGCTGCAGGGGCTGTTCGGGTTCCCGCTCACGTCCCTGCTGCTGCGTCGTGAGGCTGCCCGACTGAAGGGCGAGTACCGCGCCGGACGTCTCGAGGCCCCGGCACTGGTGGAGCAGGCCCAGGCCGCTGAAGGGCGCCTGCCGTCCTTCCTGCGCACCACCCCTGGCACGCTGTTCTGCGTCGGCATCGCCGTCCTGCTCAGCATCGGGATCAACAACCTCACCAACGGAACGCTGAATACCTTCGTTGTCGCCCTGGTCTTCGGCATCGTGCTTCGCAGCACGGGGGTGTTCAAGCCGTCCGTGCTCACCGGCATCGACTCGCTCGGCCTGATGATGCTGGCCATCATGATCATGGTGTTCGGCCCGCTGGCCACCCTGAAGCCGGCCGACCTGGCGGCCCTTGCCGGTCCGCTAGCGATCGCCTTCAGCTTCGGACTGGTCGGAATCGGACTGTTCTCCCTTGCAGCGGGCAAGTTGCTCGGCTACAGCATCCCGATGTCGATCTCGATCGGGCTCACTTCGCTCTACGGCTTCCCGGGCACGATGATCCTGTCGCAGGAGGCTGCGAAGGGGGCCGGCGAGACGCCGGAGGAGGTCGCAGCGATCGAGGGCGAGATCCTGCCGAAGATGATCGTCGCCGGATTCTCCACCGTCACCATCACCTCGGTGATCGTGACCAGCATCATCGCCGCCGGCATCGGACGCTGAACTTCGGGCGGGTGCGCCGAATTCGTCAGCTCAACTGGCCGGCCGGGCCGCCACCCGGACCGGCCAGTGAGAAATTAGTGGTTCCTGCCCGGGGGGATGGGGCAGGAACCACTTTCGAGTATAGGTCGGCCTTGAGGCCGTGTCACCCATATGGGTGACACGTACTTCAGCTTTTTCAGCTGGTTGCCTTGGCAGCCTCGGCGTCGGCCTTGAGCTTGTCCATGTCGAGGTCCTTGACCTGCTGGACGAGCTTCTCGAACTGGCTCTTGTTGAGGGCTCCGGCCTCGCGGTAGACGAGGTAGCCGTCGCGGAACGCCATCAGGGTCGGGATCGAACTGATTCCGAGGCCGCCGGCGAGCTCGCGCTCCGCGTCGGTGTCGATCTTCGCGAAGACGGCGTCGGGGTGGGTCTCCGAGGCTGCCTCGAAGACGGGACCGAACATCTTGCACGGCGGGCACCAGTCGGCCCAGAAGTCGACGAAGACGATGCCGTTCTCACTGATGGTCTGGCCGAATTCGGCCTCGGTCAGCGCTGTGGTTGCCATGGGTTTCCTATCCATCGGGTACGTGGGATGAACGCCGGACACCCGGCCCGGTATTCCCCGCCCGCCGGTCAGGCCTGAGCGACGAAGAGGTGCTCAGCCACGTGACCCGGCAGGGTCACCTCGTGGTCCCAGGACCCGAGCACGAGATTGCGTCCCACTGCTGCAGCGCGCACCGGTGACCCCGGCTTCGCACCGGCGTTCTCGATTGCGGCGAGGAGGTCGGGGTCGTTCTGGACGGCCTCACTCATGCGCAGCACGACCACATCGTGCTCGGTGCCGTCGGCCAGCCGCAGGGAGAGCTGCTCGGTCCCGGACAGGAAGGACTCGGACGCCGGGTCGACGCCGAGTTCCTCCAGCGCAGGGATGGGGTTGCCGTAGGGCGAGCTCACCGGGTGGTCGAGGATCGCGACGAGGCGGCGCTCGACGTCGGTGGAGATCACGTGCTCCCAGCGGCACGCCTCCTCGTGGACGAGGTGCCACTCCAGGCCGATCACGTCGGTGAGCAGGCGCTCGGCCAGCCGATGGCGGCGCATCACCCTCGCTGCCAGCTGCTCGCCCTTGGGGCTCAGCACCAGGTGTCGGTCGGGGTGCACCGAGACCAGTCCGTCCCGCTCCATCCGGGCGACGGTCTGGGATACGGTGGGCCCGCTCTGCCTGAGCCGCTCGGCGATCCGGGCGCGCAGCGGCGGCACGCCTTCCTCACCGAGTTCGTAAATGGTTCGCAGGTACATCTCGGTGGTGTCGATGAGGTCGCTCATCATTCCCTCCTCCCCTGCGATCCGGAAGCCAGACTATAGCCATGACACCGCAGCCGGGGACGCGCACCATAAGCGTCGCGCCTGAACGTCTCGCCGGGTGGCTGGCGGGCTTCGCCAAACGCCACGGCGCCCCTGGTGTCGACCTGACGCCGGACCGCCTGACGCTCCACGCCCCGGACGGTGCGCAGGCAGACTTCCCGCTGGCCTGGGGCCCGCTGCCCGACGGCGACCCGCTGGCGGCGCTCGTAGCGGAGTCCACCCGTGACCGCAGGGTCGGCGCGGTGATCGCCCGCCGCCAGGCCCATGCCGTCGGGATCTTCGAGGGCTCCCGCCTGATCGCCGGTCGGCACGGCCACCACTACGTGCAGGGCCGAACCAAGGCCGGCGGATGGTCCCAGCAACGGTACGCCCGACGCCGCGCCAACCAGGCCGGGAAGTCGTTCGACGCTGCTGCCGATGATGTCGCCGAGATCCTGTTGCCGGCCGTTTCGACCCTCGAGGCACTCGTGCTGGGCGGGGACCGGGCTGCCGTCGCAGCGGTGCTGGCGCACCCCGACCTCGCCCCGCTGGCCAATCAGCGGCTGCGCCATGGCACGGCGGTGTTCGGCGTCCCTGATCCCAATGCCGGGGTGCTGGCGGGCTTCGGTGAGTTGTTCCGGAAGGTGGTCGTCGAGCTCAATCAGCTCGCGTGAGGCGTCAGCGCTTGCGAAGGAAGACAACCGCAGCGGCGACCAGTGCGACCGCACCGGCTCCGCCGAGTGCCCAGGCCTGCCGCGAATTGTCCGGTGCGACGTCGGAAGCGTCGACATCGGGGCCGGTGGACGCCGACGGCGTTGCGCTCGCAGCGACGGGTGTCGGAGTCGGCGTCGGGGTGTCGGCGTAGGCCGGAAGGACAGGGAAGACGCCGAGTGAGACCACGATGCCGGCTGCGAGACCGGCCAGCGCACGACGAACGCCCACAATCATGGGGCGGAGCCTATCGTCCCTGACCGATCACCACGCCCACCATCACCAGCACGAGCAGCAGCAGGAGCGCGCCTGTGACGATCATCCGACGGGATCTGGGGTTCACGGCCCCAAACCTATGCCGTGCCGGTTAGCGTTGGGCCATGGGCTCACTGAGGCTCTACGCCATCGCGATCGACGAGGTCCGCGAAATCTTCGGCGCCCCGGAGTCGACCGCAACGGCCCTCCGGGCCATCGCAGCGCACCGGTTCCCGGCCACCCCGGCAACCGCCCCCGGCCTGCTCGCCAAACTCGGACCCGTGTTCCGGAAGGCTCCCGATGCGCCGGTGCTGCGTCCCGGCGTGCCGAGCGGCAGTGATGTCGACACCCTTCTCGCCGGACGCTACGTCCCACCCCACCGGCTGTCGGCGTCCTGGGCGCTGTTCGAGGCGTTCGTCGAAGCGATGGCGTGGGGGTCGACCAGCCAGTCGATCAGCGAGTCCGCACTGAACGAGTTCGACTTCGACCTCTCGCGGGCAGCCGTCGCTTCTCGCTATGGCCTGCGGCAGCTGCTGCGTGCCGACCTGGGCATCTCCATGCTGCCGCCGCCGGGGCTCGCCGCCGGCTTCGCCCATGCCGACCACGTGACCGCCATGGCCGCCGCCTGGCGCGAAGGACTGCCGCGGCTCGAGCCGACGAACCAACCGATCGCGACCAGCCTGCTGGGCTGGTTCGGCCAGTTCCCCGGCTGGTCGGCAGAGGCGTCCGGTGCGAGCCGCCCTGCCCCCGACCTCGTTGCCTTCCTCGGCATCTGAGCTTCGCCACGTCCCCTCGCCATCACCCTCCATGACGGCTAGACTGACCGACGGTCGGTCAGTGATCGAAGAACCGGAACGGAGCACGCATGGCTCGTGCAGCAACGAGGGTCACCAAGGCGCCGGAAGTCAGGCGCGAGGAGCTGCTCGACCTCGCGCTCGAGCTGTGTCGCACCCAGGGCTGGGAGGCGATGAGCGTCGAACAGGTCACGCAGGCGGCCGGGGTGGCGAAGGGCACGTTCTACCACAACTTCCACTCCAAGGCCGACCTCCAGACGCAGCTGGTGCGCAGGTTCGGCGCGTCCCTCTTCGCCCAGCTGACCGCGGCGTCGACCCGGGCGCGGGGCTCGGCGGCGGAGCGGCTGCACGCGATCATGGACGCGGCTGCCAGCTACAAGACCCGGAACACGGACGCGTCCCAGGCGGCGTTCCTCTACACCAACCAGAACTACGCGCTCCGGCACCGCCTGTTCGGGGAATGGCGCGAACAGGCCAGACTCGTACTCCTGCCCGTCATCACCGACGGCGTCGCCGACGGCTCCATCCACGTCGCCTCTGCGGAGGGCGCCACCGACATCATGCTGCTGCTCTGGCTGGACGCCGCTGACCAGCTGTGGACGCGCGCCACGCGGGCGGCGAACGCCGATGCCTTCGTCCAGGTGATGGTCGACGGCTCTGTCTCCATTCTCCAGGCCCAGGAACGCGTCCTCGGACTGCCGGAAGGCACCTTCCCGATGCCAAGCGGACCAGAATTCATCCACCTCCTCAAGCAACTCCACGCCACCCTCGACAGGAAGCAGTAATGAAGCGCAAGACCATCGTCGCCACCGGCATCGGCGCAGCAGTCGTGCTCGCCCTCGGCGGCGGTTACGCCTACTCGGCCGCGAACAACCAAACCCTGGTCGGCGTTGCCCAGGCGGCCGTCGCCCCGTTGAGCGTCACGGTGAGCGCCTCCGGGTCGCTCGTTGCCGCGCACTCCGCAGGGGTGTACGCGCCGGCCTCCGGCACGGTGGCCAAGGTCCTCGTCGCCGACGGTGACACCGTCAAGGCCGGCGACACCCTCGCCGTGATGGCCACCGGCCCGCTGAAGTTAGCCGTCGCCCAGGCCCGCGCAGCGCTCTCGTCGGCCCGCGCACAGGGTGAGGCCGTCAGCAACGGCGTGCCCAGCGCCATCGACCGATCCGCTGCCAGCTCGGCGCTGTCCGCGGCGCGCTCGCAGGTGTCGACGGCCAACCTGAACTACAAGTCGTTCCGCGCCAACTACGACGCCTCGAACAGCACCGAAAGGCAGATGTTGCGCACCCTCAAGACTGCCCGGACGCAGGCTTCCGCCGCGCTCAAGGCCGCGCAGGCAGCCCTGAGCCGGCTGTCGGTGGCATCCCGGGTCTCGCTGGCCCGCACCGCCGCCAGCCAGTCCGTGACCGCAGCCAGCCAGGCGCTGAAGCAGGCAGAGGGCTACCTGGACAAGGCCGAACTGACGGCACCGTTCGACGGCACCGTGACCGTCCACGGCACGGTGGAGAAAGGCTCGGGCCTCACCCCCGGCGTCGCGGCGTTCACCATCGTCGACCCGACCCGCATGGAGTTCGAGGCCGCCGTCAACGAGACCGACATCGCCGACGTCGCGAAGGACCAGGCAGCGACGGTCACCCTCGACGCCTTCGGCGACGGCTTCGCCGGAAAGGTGACCCGGGTGCAGGCCAGCCCGGAGACCACCGGCAACGGCAGCGTCGCCTTCGGAGTGCGGGTGTCCCTTGAGGCCGGGCAGTCCCGGCTGTTCCAGGGCATGAGCGGCTCTGTGGACATCGCGGTCAAGACCATCCCGGATGCGCTCGCCGTCCCGGTCGAGGCCGTGCTCACCAGTGGTGCGACCAGGTCGGTGTTCCTGCTCGGCGCAGACAACGTCGTCCATGCCCGGACGGTGACCGTCGCGGCATCCACCGATAGCTCGGCCGAGATCCTCAGCGGACTGACGGAGGGCGACACCGTCGTCACCACCGGGGCATCCGCACTGTCCGACGGCCAACGCGTCCGCACGAAGTGAGCCGACCATGACAACGACAACGGCCTCGATCGTCGAGATCGCGGGGCTGACCAAGGTCTACGGGAGCGGCGCCGCCGAGGTGCGGGCCCTGGACGCCGTCGACCTCGTCGTGCCGGAAGGCCAGTTCGTCACCGTGATGGGGCCGTCGGGCTGCGGAAAGTCGACGCTGCTGAACCTGCTGGGCGGGCTGGACACCCCGACCGCGGGGACGATCAGCATCGACGGCACACCCCTGGGCGACATGCCCGATGACCGCCTGACCGAACTACGCCGGCGCCGGATCGGCTTCGTCTTCCAGTTCTTCAACCTGATCCCGGTGCTGAACGCCGTCGAGAACGCCTCCCTCCCGCTGCGTCTGGACGGGGACTCCGAAGCGAATGCCCGCGCCACCGCGTGGCTGGAACGCGTCGGCCTCGGCGACCGGCTGAACAACCGGCCCGACCAGCTCTCCGGCGGCCAGCAACAGCGGGTCGCGATCGCCCGCGCGCTGTCCACGGAACCCGCCCTCGTGCTCGCGGACGAGCCGACCGGCAACCTCGACTCGAAGTCGGCCGGCGAGATCGGCGGGTTGCTGCGCCAGGTCAGCACCGACTGGGGCCGCAGCGTGCTGATGGTCACCCACGACCCTCGGATCGCGAGCTTCGCGCAGCGCCTCGTGCTCATGCAGGACGGCCGGATCGTCGACGACCTGATGCTGGACGGCAGCCATGAAGGGCCGAGGCTTGCCCTGGAGAAGGCCGGCCTGCTGTGAAACTCACCTTCACCCTTGCGTGGCGCTACCTGCGCGGGCGTGGCGCGCGCTCCATGCTCACCACCCTCGCCGTGGTCTTCGGGGTGATGCTCACGTTCGGGTTGAACGGGATCCTTCCGGCCATGATGGAAGCGTTCACGCACAACCTGCTGGCAGCTGCCGGCAAGGTCGACCTCACGGTCACCAGCGCCTACAACCAGCCGTTCCGGCCGGACGTTGTCGACAAGCTGCTCCGGGTGCCGCAGGTCGCGGCGGCCAGTCCGGGTGTCCAGCGCACCGCACCGCTACCCCGGAGCGCCGACGCGGCGCCGGACGCCCTTGCCCAGCTGGTGGTGGTCGGGATCGACCTGCCCACTGTGGATGCGGTCCGCGACTTCCCGCTGAGCCATGGCCGGATGCTGTCGCCGGGGGACAACAGCGCCGTCGTGCTGAACTCAGACCTCGGCGCTGAGCTTGGGCTGGCTGTCGGCGACCAACTCGTGCTGCCTGCCGCCGGTGGCACGGCCAGATTCCGCGTGATCGGCCTCCTGGACACGACGACGTTGCCCGGCCAGGAGCTGGTGTACGTGAGCCTGCCCGCCGCGCAGCAGCTGTTCGGGCTCGGCACCCGGATCACCCAGGTCGAGGCGGTCCTGACACCGGGCGCCGATCGCGATGCCGCCGAGCTGGCCGTTTCGGCAGCGCTCGGACCGGACTACCAGGTGGGCGGGCTGTCGACGGAGTCCACGCTCATCGCCTCGCTGCAGGTGGGCACCTTCGCCTTCAACATGTTCGGCATCTTCGCCCTTGCCACTGCCGGTTTCATCATCCTGAACAGCTTCCGAACGGTTGTCGCGGAGCGGCGTCGGGACATCGGCATGCTGCGGGCCATCGGCACCCGCCGGCGCACCGTGATGGGGATGTTCCTGGTCGAGTCGCTGTTCCAGGGCCTGCTCGGCACGGCTCTTGGCCTGGCCGCCGGCTGGGCGCTCGCCGCCGGGCTGTTCGCTGCGATGGGCCCGATCTTCGAGTCGGTCATGCACTTCAGGGTCGGTGGGCCAATCTTCACCCTCTCCACCTGGGTGACCTCGATCCTGCTCGGGGTCGGCGTGACCGTGGTCGCGGCCATCGTGCCGGCTCGCGCCGCCGGTCGGGTCACCCCGATGGAAGCCATGCGTCCCCAGCTCGGCGAGGTCTACGAACGTCGCATCGGTAACCGGGCGTGGGTCGGAGTCGGCCTGATCGTGGCGTCGCTGTTCGGCCTCGCCACCGGCTCGGCGATGCTCGTGGGGCTGGGCTCCGTGGTGTTCCTGGTGGGAATTGCCCTCATCGCGCCTGCGGTGGTGAACCCGCTCTCCGATTGGGGCGCGCGTCCCATTGAGCTGGCCTTCTCCCGCGAGGGCGCGCTCGCTCGCAGCAACCTGCAGCGCAACCCCGGACGCAGCGCCGTGACGGTTACAGCGGTGATGCTCGGCCTGGCATCCATCGTGGCCATGATCACCATGGTCACCTCCATCTTTGCCGGCTTCACCAGCTACCTGGACAAGTCGCTGTCGGCCGATTACCTGCTGATGCCGCAGTCGATCATCCTCAGCCAGGGCAACGTCGCCGCCGGACCCCGACTGGCCGACCAGGTGCGCGCCACCCCCGGGATCGCGGCCGTGTCGACCTTGCGGATCACCCAGGCAAGGGTCGATGGCGCCGACGTCCAGGTCATCGGCGTCGACCCGGAGAATTACCTGAAGGTGGCCGCCTTCGACTGGAACGCCGGCTCCTCCGACGCGGCACTCGACCAGCTGCGCACGGGCCGATGGCTGATCGCCAATGGCATCTACGCTGCCCAGCACAACCTCGTGGTGGGCCAGGCAGTGCTGATGGACACGCCGACCGGACCCCGGACGTACCATCTGGCGGGCATCGGGAACGACTACCTGAACGCCAAGCTGTCCACCCTGTACGCGTCCCAGGACAACCTGCAGCGCGACTTCACCGTGACCGCCGACCTGCTGTTGATGGCCAACCGGACGCCGTCGGCCGACCCGGCGGCCACCAAGCAGCGTCTGGCACGCATCGTCGGTGACTACCCTGCCTTCCGGCTCTACGAGTCGGCCGCCTGGCGGGCCGAGCAGATGCAGACGTTCAGCCAGTCCATCATCGTGTTCGACGTGCTGATCGCAGCCCTCGCCCTGCCGTCCCTGCTGGCCCTGATGAACACCCTCGCGATCAGTGTGCTGGCCCGCACCCGCGAGATCGGCATGCTGCGCGCGGTCGGAGCCACCCGACGCCAGGTGCGCCGGATGGTGATGGCCGAATCCCTGCTGCTGTCTGTGATCGGCACCGGCCTGGGCGCGATCGCGGGGCTCTGGCTCGGCTACGCGCTGGTTGCGGCCATCGGGTCCGTCGGCTGGCAGGTGCCCTACGAGTTCCCGTGGTCGGGGCTGCTGGCAACCGTGGTTGTCGGTATCACCTTCGGCGTACTCGCTGCGATTGGCCCGGCCCGTTCGGCCGCCCGCCTCGACGTGGTGGCAGCCCTCCACCAGGAGTGACATTCGGCAGATGACGCCACTCGGGCGACAGGATATGCACTCGCGACGGCCGAATCGACCGTGATGTTGCGGCCAGACCGTCGCCAGCAGTGCAATTCCCGTTGCTACGCGAGGCGCGTACTGGCTGGCTCGGGCCGGACGCCGGGTCGCTGCACCAACGGGCACGTGGCAGGCGTTACCAAACCCACTAGTAAACGCAGGGTTCCCCCTTCCAACCGGTCGCACTGCCCGGCAGGGTTGACCACGAGGACAACGAAGAAAAGCCAGTGCATGATTCGTGGCCCTCGACAAGGCCTGAGGTCGGGACCGGTGTCCCCCCGCCCGATCCCGACCATCGGCTGATCCACCGACTTCCCCGAGAACCCGAAAGCCTCCGTCCCCGTGGAGGGCCGCCAGTATGAGTGGCGACCATCGACGAGAGCGGAGGCTTTCGGCATCGGCCGGTCATCCGGACAAGCCGGGAGCCACCGTCGGTGAGGACGATGGCTCCCGGACCAGCGAACGCCGAATCAGCCGATCAGGCTGGTGATGATCCCCTGTCCGAAGTACAGGAGGAAAGCTGCAGCCACACCCCACATCAGCGGGTGCACGTCCTTGGACTTGCGTCGGATCGCCTTGATCAGGACGAAGGCGATGAAGCCCGCCCCGATGCCTACCGTGATCGAGTAGGTGAACGGCATCAACACGATGGTCAGGAATGCCGGGATGCCCTCCTCCGGGTCCTCCCAGTTCACGTGCACGACCTGCGCCATCATCAGGAAGCCGACGAAGAACAGGGCTGGGGTGGCCGCCTCCGCGGGCACCAGCTGCACCAGCGGAGCCAGGAAGAGGCTCAGCAGGAACGCCACACCCGTGACGACGGACGCGATACCGGTGCGCGCACCGTCACCGACGCCCGCGGCGGACTCGATGTAGGAGGTGTTCGACGACACCGAACCGAGGCCACCGGCGATGGCTGCGACGGAGTCGACCAGCAGGATCTCCTGCGTGTGCGGCGGGTTGCCGTCGGCCTGCAGCAGGTCACCCTCGGCGCCGACGGCGACGATCGTGCCCATGGTGTCGAAGAAGTCGGTCAGGAGCAGCGAGAAGACCAGCAGCAGGATGCCCACGATCGCGCCCGGGCCGGCTGCGCTGGTGAAGGCACCGAACAGGTCGACGCGGCCGATGAGGCCGAGGTTGGGCAGCGTGAACCCGCCCGTCAGGGCGGGGATGTTCTGGATCCAGCCGGTCGGGTTGACGGTGGCGCCGGTGGCATCCTTCATCAGCGGCAACGCCAGGATGGCCTGGACGATGACCGCGACCACGGTGGCACCGATGATCGAGATCAGCATTGCGCCCTTGACCTTGCGGACGAACAGGGCGATCAGGATGAGCAGGCCGATCAGGAAGATGGCGATGGGCCAGCCGAGGAGGGTGCCGAAAATGCCGAGCTGCACGGGGGTGCCGTCGGCTGGGCGGACGATGCCGCCGTCGACAAGGCCGATGAAGGCGATGAACAGGCCGATTCCAACGGAAATGGCTGCGCGCATCGAGCGGGGCACGGCGTCGAAGATCGCCTTGCGGAATCCGGTGAGCACGAGGACGGTGATCAGCACGCCCTCCCACACGATCAGGCCCATGGCCTGCGGCCAGGTCATCTGCTTCACGATTGTGAAGGCGACCAGCGCGTTCAGGCCGAGGCCGGTGGCGATGGCGATCGGGAACCGGCCGTAGACACCCATCAGGATGGTCATCAGGCCGGCGATCAGGGCGGTCGCCGCAGCCACCATGGCCATCGAGAGGCCGATCGCCGCTCCGCCGTCCGCGATCGGCGCGCCGGTGATCAGGTTGCCCTGCACATCGGCCTGGGTGCCGATGATGATGGGGTTGAGAATGATGATGTAGGCCATGGTGAAGAAGGTCACCAGGCCTCCGCGGAGCTCCCGACCGAGGTTGGAGCCACGCTTGGTGACTTCAAACCATCCGTCGAGGCCCTTGTTGAGCTTCGGGGCAGGGTCTGCCGTTGTCGTTCCAGGGTTCGCCATGGCCGAATGGTATGGCCCGACGGGGTGGCTCTACTGTTGTGTCCGTGACCCAGAACACGCACCACCACAAGCCGTTGATGGTGCAGGCCCCCGTGCGGGCCCTGGACGCGGACGGGGTGGCCGTCGTGAGTACAGGAACGATCGCTTTCGTGACTGCCGCCGTGGTCTGCTGGCTCGCCCGCGCAGACCTCGAAGCCATGGGAAAGCTGTGGTACCTGGGCGTCTCCCTCACCGGAACGGCGCTCGGCCTGGCCGGTCTGAGCTTCAGCCTCTACCGCAAGCTGCGCCGCCGCCGGAACCTGTCCGCGCCGGCCGACGGATCAGTCGAACAGGCCCTCATCGACACTGATGGTGTCCCAGATCGGGAGTGACAGGTCGACGCCCTTGCTGGGCTCCACCACGTCGGAGTGACCCCCGCACCCATGTTCGAGGCTGACCACCGCACCGTCACTGGGTGACAGCTCGTTGGTGCACACGCCGAACAGCCGCCCGAGTGCGCCGGAGATCCCGACGAAGAACCCACAGGACTGGCAGTGGGCCGGAGCCTGCTGGGCCATCGCGTTGTCGGGGCCACCGGGGCCGGTGAGCCAGCGCTCGGCCGCCTCGTCGCGTCCCTCGATCGACAGCACACGCTCACGGCCGAGGCCCAGTTCTGCGACGACAGCGCGCAACTGGCTGGCTTCGGCAGGATCGGTGTCTGCTGCCAGTTCCCCACCCGTGTAGCCCGGGACGAGTCGCACGTCATCAGTCGTTGTCGGCGCGAGCACTCCGGGGGTCAGGTCCTTCGGGCCGATGCGTTCCGACCACGGCACCCACGCCGGGGCGAGGAGCGTGCCGTCGCCGGGAACGAGGGTGACCTCGGAGATGGTCACGACCCGGGCGCGGGACGCGCGGACGACCGTCACCGACCACTGCCAGCCCGGGTAGCCCGGGTGGACGCAGTCGAAAAGGTGGGTGGCAACCCGGACGTCGTCTGCCTGGACGCCCCGGTGCTCGCCGACCTCCAGCACACCGGCGCGGCGGACGGCTGCGGCGTGGGCAAGCTCGACGGCTTCCGCGCAGGCCTCGTCCAGTTCAAGGGTGGCAGCCACGTCACAGCTCCAGTTCGTCGGCAACAGCGCGCAGGACGGCCGCGGTACTGCCACCCGCCTTGCTGTCAGGGTGGCGGCCGCGGCGATAGCCGTTGCCCAGGTTGTCGAGCATCTTGATGAGGTCCTCGACGATGATCGCCATCTGTTCGGGCGACTTCCGGCCGGCCTTGGACAGCGACGGCGGAGCCTCGAGCAGGCGGACAGATAGTGCCTGTTCGCCCTTTTTGCCGTCCACGACACCGAACTCGACCTTCTGGCCGCGCTTCAGGGTGGTCACGCCTTCGGGTAGCGCAGCGGCGCGGACGTAGACGTCCTCGCCCCCGTCGTCCTTCGACAGGAAGCCGAAGCCCTTTTCGGCGTCGTAGTACCGCACCTTGCCAACCGGCATGATTCCTCACTCCTGATCCGAGCCGGAATGCTCCCCATGCACCGGCTGCTCCAGCCTAACCGCTCCGTCCTGCCACGGCACACCGGTTGGGTCACTCACCGGCCAGGCCCTCCGGGGTCCGGCGCTGCGGGCGCCGGTTAACATGAACGCATGGCCAGCTGGGAGGACGGACCCGAGTACGCGCCGCAGGAGCGTCCGGCGGCGTTCGTCGTACCGCCTGCCCCACCCTTGACCGACCCGACGCCGGCACCGGGGGTCGCCGCTGCACCGCCCGAAGGGGAGCCGTACTTCAGCCCGCCCGCGGCCGCCCAGCCCGACCTGGCCGCACTCGTGCCTTCCGCAGCACCCGGACGGAACCCGAACCTTCCGTTCGAGGTCCAGACGGCAACCCTCACCAACGCCGGCGGCTGGGCCCCAGGGCAGGCCACCGACGGCCAGCCGGAACTGGGACAGCGGCCGCCGACGCAGCCGTTCAACGCCCCCGGGCCGCCGCTGAACGGGTATCTCCCCGTGCAGCCGACCGTCACGCCCAACGCCCAGGTGAACCCGGCACCGTTCCCAGCCCCCGGCACGCCGCAGTGGTTCGCGCCGCCGCCCGCCAGCCGCATCCCGGACGCACCGCCGTCGGTGACCATCGGCCAGATCTGGATGGCCACCACGGCCGGCGTAATGGTGCCGCTGATCATCGGTGCCCTCTTCAACTGGTTCTCGATCCTGATGCTGGCGTTGTCCTTCGCCCTCTCTGCACGCATCGCCTACCGGCACGACGCGGTGCGCCGCAGCTACTTCGGGGCGCTGGTCGTTGTCGGCGTCCTCGGGATGATGTCGATGCTGTCGGTCGGTTACAGCAGTGACCTGCTGTTCCAGAGCCTGTCCGACGGCGCCCAGTTCGCCTGCGTGGTGTTGTTCTTCGTGATCGGGCTCATCGTCGGTGCAGCCCTGCGCGCCGGCGAACGCCCGGACCGGATGGGCTGATGCCGGCGACGCCCGACCAGCCGCAGGGACTCGGTACGCCCTCAGGTGGCCAGCCGGGCTTCGCGCCTCCCCCGTCCGGTGCCGCCCCAGCCTCTTCGGGGACTCAGCCGCCACAGCCCCACGGCACGCAACAGCAGCACGGGTTCCAGCCGACGGCCGCGCCGCACCACTGGCCAGCCCCCGACGCGCGCCTTGTGGTTGCGCCCCCGCCGGCGGGACGCGGTCCGCGCCGGAGCCCGCGTTCCCGCGTCCGCCTGGTCGCAGCGCTGCTGGCAACGGCACTGGCGCTCGTAGCCCTCCTCAGCGCTCTGCCCTTGTTGCCTGCTGCGGCACCGGTTCAGCCGCAACCCGCGGGGACGCCGGCCGCTGTGGACACCGTCACCCCGTCCGCCCGTCCCGGGTCGGCCAGCACCGCGACCAGCGGCGGTGACCTCGGCACGGCGGTCGCCTTCGCCACGGGGGCCGGCAAGGCGACGGTCACCGTGCGCAGTGCTGTCTGGACCGACGCAGGCGAGATGGCGCCCGAGCCGGGGAGCCGCTACCTGGTGCTGGAGGTGGCGGTCAGCTGCACCGAGGGCGCCGTCGGCGTCGACGCCCTGATGTTCCGCGCCGCCACAGCCGGGGGTCGTGAGCTTCCCGGCTTCGGTCCGGCGCTGTCGAACCCCCTCGGTGGCCAGGTACTGGAAGCGGGCGCGACGGCTCGTGGTCAGGTGGGCTACGCGCTGGCACCGGGCGCGGTGACGGTCGAGGTGCTCGACAGCTCCCTGCGGACGGTCGCAGAGATCAGGATCCCGGCACCATGAGCGAGGTCTTCCGCACGCGTAGGTTCCAGCCTGTCGATCCCGAGTTGCGTCCACGTCGCAGCCGCAGCGCCGCGAGGGTGATCATCACCAACGGGCACAGCGCACTGCTTCTTGCCGACACCGACCCCGGGCTGCCGGGAACGCGCTGGTGGGTCACCCCCGGCGGCGGCATCGATCCGGGCGAGACGGCCCTTGCTGCTGCTGTCCGCGAGGTCGAGGAGGAGACGGGCCTCGTCGTTGACGCCGGACGACTGCTCGGCCCGGTAGCAACCAGGACCGTCGTACACGGCTATTCCGACCAGGTGCTCACCCAGACCGAGTGGTTCTTCCTGCTGATGGTCACCGAGACCTTCGAGCCGGACGCTGCCGGCCTCACCCCCGACGAGCAGATCACCCTTGACGGCTGGGCGTGGCATCCGCTGGAGGCCCTCGACGCTGTCACCGAGCCGGTCTGGCCGTCGAACCTGGTCGCGCTTGTCTCGCTGGGCACAACGCCGGGGCAGTGGCCGATGGATCTCGGGCGCGTTGAGGAATCCACGCTCCCGGTAGGCTGACGAGAGTGCAGAATCTCCCCCAGGCCACCGGTTCACAGGTAGACCCCACCTCGAACCAGCGCCTGCTCGAGAGGTTCATCTGGCTCTCGATCGCCACAGCCGTCGCCACCGTCTCGATCAAGGGCTTCGCGGCCTACGTCTCCAATTCGATCGGCCTCTGGTCGGATGCCATGGAGTCGACGGTGAACCTGGTGGCAGCCCTCGTGGCCCTGTGGGCGCTGCGGCTGTCGGCCAAGCCGGCGGACTTCAACCACGATTTCGGGCACGGCAAGGCCGAGTACGTTTCGGCGGCGGTGGAGGGCACCCTGATCTTCGTCGCGGCCGCCGTGATCATTTACAGCGCGATCGATCGAATCCTGGTGCCTGCGCCGCTGGAACAACTCTCCCTCGGCCTGATCCTTTCCGCGGTGGCGACCGTGCTGAACCTCGCCACCGGACTGCTGCTGGTGCGGGCCGGACGCACGCATCGCTCGATGACCCTCGAGGCGGACGGCAAGCACCTGCTCACCGATGTCTGGACCTCAGTGGGCGTGCTGGTGGCCATGGGGCTGGTGTTCATCACCGGGTGGAAGATCCTCGACCCGATCATCGCGTTGTTGATGGGTCTCAACATCCTGTTCACCGGCTACCGGCTCGTTCGACGGTCGGTGGTCGGCCTGCTCGACGGCACCCTGCCTCCCGAGGAGGTGGCCGTCGTCTCCGACGCGCTCCACCGGGTGTGCGAGGACCCCCGGGTCGAGATCACCGACGTCCGCACCCGCGAGTCGGGCCGGCAGCGCTTCGTGTACGCCACCCTCACCGTTCCCGGTTCGTGGACGGTGAAGCGCAGCCACGCCATGGCCGACGAGGTGGAGGGCGCGATCGATTCGGCGCTGCCCGGCACGACGACCTTCGTCCACATCGAACCGGCGGCGGATTAGCCCCCCGCGGGGTCAGGCGGTGGCGGCGCGCAGGCGGTGGCGGAGTTCCTCGTCGATCAGGTTCCGCCAGGAGCGCACCAGCGCCTCATCGACATAGGCCTTGTACGACCCGCCCGGTCGTGCGGGCTTGCCGATATGGAACGCGCGGACGCCGCTGCGCGCCAGCCACGGA
Organism: Propionibacteriales bacterium; assembly: GCA_038220215.1. GTDB lineage: Bacteria > Actinomycetota > Actinomycetes > Propionibacteriales > Propionibacteriaceae > Propionicimonas. The sequence continues at coordinate 2,435 of JBBRIY010000001.1, read as the reverse complement.
ACGTGGTCGGGGTGCAGGCCGCCGCCGGCCATGATCACCGATGCGGCCCACGGGTCACGCTTGGCCCGGTCGAGCAGGTCGGTGAGCCCATGCTCCACGTCGCGGGCAGAGCCGGCCGTCAGCACCTGGTCGAGGCGCGGCAGGGCCGCCAGCACCTCCCAGGCCTTCTCCTGTTCGAGGCAGGCGTCGATCGCACGATGGAAGGTCCACGGCCAGGTGCCGTCGGAGACGAGTTCAGCGCAGACGCCCGCGTCCACGTCGCCCAACCCGTTGAGGAAGCCGAGCACCATGCCATCGGCGCCGGCGTCGGCGTAGCTGGCCATCAGGCCGCGCAACCGGACGGCCTCGCCGCCGTCGGTGCCGAACCCTTCCCGCAGCCGCACCATCACCCGCACCTGGATACTCGTCGCCCGGCGCACCTGGTCGACCAGCTGGGGGGTCGGGGACATGCCACCTTCGTCAAGGGTTCCGCAGACCTCGACGCGGTCGGCGCCGCCAGCCTCGGCACGTTCGGCATCGGCCGGGTGCAGGGCGATCACCTCGAGCAGCCCGCTCATGGCTCAATGATGCGACCCCAGCAGCCTGCCGCCCGGTCGACACGCCCTGACGCCACACCGAGGGCCACCCTTCGCGTCGATGGCTTGCCCCTGGGGGCAAGCCCTCGGCAGTAGCGCTGGCCCTCGGCGCGCGAAGGTGGGGACGCAACAAGGGCGGCCCCTTGCGGGACCGCCCTCGTCGAGGATTCAGCAGCGAAGGATCAGAAGTCCATGCCGCCCATGCCGCCGTCGCCGCCGCCGCCCTGCATGGCAGAGGCCTTCTCAGGCTTGTCGGCGATGACCGCTTCCGTGGTCAGGAACAGAGCCGCGATCGAGGCTGCGTTCTGCAGCGCGGAGCGGGTGACCTTGGCCGGGTCGATGATGCCGGCCTTGACCATGTCGACGTACTCGCCGGTCGCGGCGTTGAGGCCGTGACCGATCTCGATGTTGGACACCTTCTCGGCAACGACGCCACCCTCGAGGCCGGCGTTGATGGCGATCTGCTTCAGCGGGGCCGAGCAGGCGGTGAACACGATCTGCGCACCGGTCGCCTCGTCACCCACGAGGCCGAGGCCAGCGAGGTTGATCTTGGCGGCAGCCTGCAGCAGCGCGACGCCGCCACCGGCGACGATGCCCTCTTCGACGGCGGCCTTCGCGTTGCGAACGGCGTCCTCGATACGGTGCTTGCGCTCCTTGAGCTCCACCTCGGTGGCAGCGCCCACCTTGATCACCGCAACACCGCCGGCCAGCTTGGCCAGGCGCTCCTGCAGCTTCTCGCGGTCGTAGTCGGAGTCGGAGTTCTCGATCTCGCGACGGATCTGGGAGACGCGGCCAGAGATCTGGTCGGCCTCACCTCCGCCGTCGATGATGATCGTCTCGTCCTTGGTGACCTTGACCGAGCGCGCGTGGCCGAGCAGTTCGAGGGTGACGGCGTCCAGCTTCAGGCCGACCTCCTCGGAGATGACCTGGCCGCCGGTGAGGATGGCGATGTCGGTCAGCATGGCCTTGCGGCGGTCACCGAAGCCCGGGGCCTTGACGGCGACGGACTTGAAGGTGCCCTTGATCTTGTTGACGATCAGGCCGGCGAGGGCCTCACCGTCGACATCCTCGGCGATGACCAGCAGCGGCTTGCCCGACTGCACGACCTTCTCGAGGACGGGCAGCAGGTCGCGCAGCGAGGAGACCTTGGAGTTGGCCACCAGGATGTACGGGTCGTCGAGCACGGCTTCCATGCGCTCGGCGTCGGTGACGAAGTAGGGCGAGATGAAACCCTTGTCGAAGCGCATGCCCTCGGTGAGCTCAAGCTCGAGGCCGAAGGTGTTGCTCTCCTCGACGGTGATCACGCCTTCCTTGCCGACCTTGTCCATCGCCTCGGCGATGATCTCGCCGACGGTGGTGTCCGCGGCGGAGATGGAGGCGGTGGCCGCGATCTGCTCGCGGGTCTCGATGTCGATCGCCTGCTCGGTGAGCTGCGCGACGATGGCTGCGACAGCCTTCTCGATGCCCTTCTTCAGGCTCATCGGGTTGGCGCCGGCCGTGACATTCTTCAGGCCCTCGCGGACCATCGCCTGGGCGATGACGGTTGCGGTGGTGGTGCCGTCGCCAGCGACGTCGTCCGTCTTCTTGGCGACCTCCTTGACCAGCTCAGCGCCGATCTTCTCGTAGGGGTCTTCGAGCTCGATCTCCTTGGCGATCGAGACACCGTCGTTGGTGATGGTGGGGGCTCCCCACTTCTTCTCCAGCACGACATTGCGGCCCTTGGGGCCGAGCGTGACACGCACTGCGTCGGCGAGGATGTTCATCCCCCGCTCAAGGCCGCGGCGTGCCTCGACATTGAATTCAATCAGTTTCGCCATGTTGTTTCGGCAATCCTTTGGCGTCTCGGGGCCGTTGGGCCCC